>NZ_JACKZU010000323.1:0-9677 GCF_014222165.1 Nostoc sp. 2RC | reverse complement strand
GGTGATGGGGTGGTGGGGTGAAATTCTCTCCCCATCTCCCCATCTCCCTAGCCCCTAAGCTGCTTGTGCAGAAGTTGTTTCAGGGTTTGATATGTATTTGAGTAAAACGCCGCGATCGCCAATGACAAATCCTTGGTCTGGTTGAAAGAAAACAATCTTGTACAAATTAGCAGCTACTTCTTCTACATCACGGTCTTTTTCCCAGGTTTTGCCGCCGTCGGTACTCCGTAGCAAATTACCGCTACCGCCACCTATCCAAATTTCATTGGGCGTGCGGTATGCTAAGTCGAGTAAACCCCAACTGGTGGATAATTCTGGAAATTCTGCTTTTTGCCACTCGTCAACTTTGGTTGGTTCGCTAAACTGGATTTGGCCTCCTCTAGCTAGCATCCACAACTGACCATTATCAAGAAAACCCATATTTTCTACCCGCCGAGAACTATTGCGGTTGTGAGGAACCCAAGCATTTTCCCCTGGTTCCCAAGTCGAGTAGAAATTACCTTTAGCAGAAACGGCAACATATTTGCCATCGGTAGAACGTTCTAAGTTACGCACTACTCCCACCGCTGATTCTACTTTGGCTTTCCAGTTTTTGCCGCCATCTGTGGTTTGATAGATGGCTCCCACATCAGTAGCCAACTCGGCTGTGTTGTCGGCCAGTGCCTTAATGGCAATGGGGTTACCTGGTAGCTTTTCGCTCAGAGAAATCCGCGACCAAGAAGCACCTTCATCATTGGTATGAATTAAAAATCCAGGTTCTCCTGCTATCCAGCCTTCTTTACCCAGAAAACTTACTGAGTTAAAGCGATACTTTTGCTCATCTAGTTGCAGTGTTATTGGTTTCCAAGTATCACCTCCGTCTTTGGTTTCCAACAGAGTGGTATTGCTACCTACCAAATATCCATGCTGAGGATTACCAGTAAATGCAATATCCAGCAACTTCTCATTTGTTGGCACAGAAATGATTTTCCAAGGATTGTAGCTAATAGAGGGGACTTTGCTACAACCAATACACATCAGGACTACGAGTAACAAGGCAAATATTCGTTGCCAACTTTTCACAATTGAATGCATCAGTATCTCTTACGATTGATTCTAAATTTGTGTAGGGGTTTTCTAAAAGGTTTACCTTAAAGGCTACAGTTGCTCTACAGACTACAGAATTCAGAACTCAGGACTTAGAACTCAGCACTCAGGATTCAGAATTTAGAACTCATAACTCCTAACTCCTAACTCCTAACTCAGCCCTCCCAAGCGGATGTTATTGTAAGCCGTAGAGACTAAGAAAAAACAAAAAGACAAGAGCCAAAGCACCAAAAATGAGAACATTTTTTTGGGTTGGCGTTAGGCTGTTGACACCCAAACCGTAACCGAGATTTTCTTTAAAGCCAGATGCCGCACCTACAGGCCCGATGTTTGCAAAAGCCGTTTTCTTGGCACTACAAACTGGACAGCGCCAAGTTATCGGCAGTTCTGCAAAGGGTGTTCCTGAAGTAATGTCATGTTTGTCATCTCCCTTTTCGGGTTCGTAAACATAACCGCAGGCGCGACACTCATAGCGGTCTAACACTGAAGTCTCAACAGCTGGTTCGGTCATGGCTAAGGCCTCGCAGAGGAGAAATCTTAAATATACGTTAAAAATTATGACATAACTGTTAGACTTTTCTATCAATACTAAAAACGAATCAAATACCTGAAGTCTATTTGTTTCGTAGATTTCAGAAAAATCAAACAGATATAATGTAAAAGAAATGTAACGCAAATCAAGGGATTGGGCATGGGGCATGGGTTATGGGGAAAGGTAAAGGGGCAAGGGGAAAAGGGGAAAGATTAAATTTATTTCTTTTCCCTTTTCCCATTAACCTTTTCCCCTGCCTCAAAAGCCTCCCCTGCTCCCCCTGCTTTCTCATTCCCCAGTCCCTAGTCCAACCAAAATACTTCATAGCGGTAGATACTCATTGTGTTTGTCCTCAGCGGTTACGAGTACTTACTAGGCTTCTTAATTATCTGTAGCCTAGTTCCTGCCTTAGCGCTCTCAGCATCCAAGCTCCTACGACCCAGTGGTTACAGTCCTGAACGGCGTACAACTTATGAATCAGGTATGGAACCCATTGGGGGAGCCTGGATTCAGTTCAATATCCGCTACTACATGTTTGCTCTGGTCTTCGTAGTTTTTGACGTGGAGACTGTATTCTTGTATCCTTGGGCGGTAGCTTTCCACCGTTTGGGGCTATTGGCATTTATTGAAGCGCTAATCTTTATTGCAATTCTTGTAATTGCTTTAGTTTACGCATGGCGTAAAGGAGCTTTGGAATGGTCTTGAATTCTAACTTAATAACCCAGGACAAAGAGCAAATCATCAACCCCATTGAGCGTCCTACTGTCACTCAAGACCTTTCAGAAAATGTCATTTTGACTACGGTTGACGATCTCTACAACTGGGCGCGGCTTTCTAGTTTGTGGCCGCTATTGTTTGGTACAGCTTGCTGCTTTATTGAGTTTGCAGCTTTAATTGGCTCGCGATTTGATTTTGACCGTTTTGGTCTAATTCCTCGTTCTAGTCCCCGTCAAGCTGATTTAATCATTACGGCAGGCACAATTACCATGAAGATGGCACCCCAATTGGTGCGTCTTTACGAACAAATGCCTGAGCCGAAGTATGTAATCGCGATGGGTGCTTGTACGATTACTGGCGGGATGTTCAGTGTTGATTCTCCCACAGCTGTACGCGGAGTTGATAAACTGATTCCTGTGGATGTGTATTTGCCTGGTTGCCCTCCTCGTCCAGAAGCAATTATCGACGCGATTATTAAGCTACGGAAGAAAATCGCCAATGATTCGATGCAAGAGCGGAATAAAATTAAGCAAACTCACCGCTACTACAGCACGACTCATAACCTCAAGCCAGTGGAAGAAATCTTAACTGGTAAGTATTTGCAGTCAGATACTCGCTCTGTACCACCGAAAGAATTGACAGAAGCCATTGGTATGCCTGTACCACCCGCGTTGCTGACAGCAAAGACACAGAAGGAGGAACAAAGCCGTGGCTGAAGAAGAATCTAAACCAGTACCAGCAGTTAAAGAAGATTCATTGGTAGAAGCTGGTCAAGTTTCCCAGTGGTTGACGGAAAATGGTTTTGACCATGAGGTTTTGGCACCAGACAAAAACGGGGTGGAGATAATTAAGGTAGAGCCAGATTTCTTGCTCCCCACCGCTACAGCCCTTTATGCCTATGGATTTAATTATCTCCAGTTTCAAGGTGGTATTGACCTGGGGCCAGGACAGGAATTGGTGAGCGTGTATCATTTGATTAAAGTCGGTGATAATGCAGATCAGCCTGAAGAAGTCCGCTTAAAGGTATTCCTACCACGAGAAAATCCCAGAGTGCCTTCAGTGTATTGGATTTGGAAGACCGCTGATTGGCAAGAACGCGAGTCTTACGATATGCTCGGCATTATCTATGAAGGACATCCCAATCTCAAGCGAATTTTGATGCCAGAAGATTGGGTGGGTTGGCCTTTGCGGAAAGATTACGTCTCGCCTGATTTCTACGAGTTGCAAGACGCTTATTAATTTAATTAGTGCTGAGTTTAACCAGTGATTAACCCCTTTCCGGTGGCGGAGAGGGGTAATGTTTTTGATGTGCATCTAAAGTTAAGTGTTGACTGTTCACAGTTAACAGTCAACCGTCAACAATAATGAAATATTTTCCTTGAAAGTCCGTCAATTACAGTATCAGGTTAATGCAAAATATGAAGTCTTGAACTTACCAACCGCCCGATCGTGCTAAATTACTAAAACTTGAAGTTGGGAAACTCCGGTGAAATTCTGGGACTGTGCCGCAGCTGTGATGGGAACGCCTAAGTCAGAATGCCAACTTTCATGTCCTCAGGACATACTCACCGTCTACTCCCTGCGTTGCACGGGGAAGGAGTTCTCAGTTTGGTTTCTGGATTTGCCACTTGTCCTGGCTTGTTTTACGCGACACCCGCCGAAGATGGTATACTGTCTCGGATGAGAATCCCAGGCGGGATGATTAATAGCGAACAGTGTTACACCATCGCAGACATAGCACAAGAGTATGGCGGTGGTTATGTGGATGTGACTAATCGAGCTAACCTACAAGTCCGCGAAATCCGCACTTCCATCGATGCTCAAGTTCTCCAGCACCTACAGGATATGGGACTGGGTTCTCGCAACAGCAATGTAGACCACATCCGCAATATTATGACCAGCCCAACTGCTGGCATCGATCGCCTAGAATTAATAGACACTCGTCCTTTTGTTCGAGGTTGGGATAATTATCTTGCTACACATCCAGCGTTATCAGCACTGTCAGCAAAATTTAGCGTATGTTTTGATGGTGGTGGAATTGTTAGAGTAAGCGATCGCCTAAATGATATCCTATTCGCTGCGGTCTTAGTTGATGGCGATGTTTACTTCCGCCTCCATTTGTGTGTAGGCGCAAAAAATCGATTAGCAAGCGATACCAAAATTTTGTTAACACCAAATGATTGTTTACTCGTCTTGGCAGCTTTAACAGATGTCTATCTGTATCATACTCAGATAGATAATCAGCGTCGGCTACGTTTAAGAGACTTACTAAATACCTTTGGTTGTGAAAATTATCTTCAGCAAGTCCAGCAACGTTTACCGTTTCCCCTGACTCGAAGTGAAACATGCCCAACTGGACAAAAAATAGATACTAACTTTCAGTATATTGGCATTCATCCCCAACGCCAGCAAGGATTATTTTACATTGGTGTCGTCTTACCTCTTGGACGTTTAGAAAGTCGGCAAATTCGGGGGTTAGCAGATTTAGCAGCAAAATATGGTAGCGGAACTCTCAGGTTAACTCCCTGGCAGAACGTACTCCTGGCAGATATTCCTCAATCAAGGCTTAGCGATGTTCAAAATCAAATTACTCTGTTAGGATTAGATTCCTCAGCCACCAATATCAAGAGTTCATTAATTGCTTGTTCTGGTAACAAAGGTTGTGCCGCTTCTGCCACCGACACCAAAAGTCATGCATTGGCATTGGCAGAATATCTCGAAAATCGCGTCACTCTCGAATACCCAATTAATATCCACTTTACTGGCTGCCAAAAATCCTGCGCCCAACATAGCCAAAGTGAGATTACTCTGCTCGGTGTCAACTTAGAAACAGATAATAAAACCATCGAAGCCTATCATATTTATCTTGGTGACACCAACAGCAACCACAAATTTGGTCGCGAACTATACCAATACGTCACTTTCCCCGAACTACCCTTGTTAATAGAGCAAATTCTACAAACGTATAAATTTGAACGTCAAAACTCCATCTGAAATCTCTAATTCTCTTTAGGCCTGGAACGCCTGTGCGTACAAATTCATCACTCCCCGCCATGCCCGACTACATCCGAGACGCCAACGAAATCTACCGCAATTCCTTTGCCATTATCCGTTCAGAAGCCAACCTAGATATCCTGCCACCAGATGTAGCAAAAGTAGCAGTACGTCTGATTCATGCCTGTGGAATGACTGATATCGTCACTGACTTGGGATATTCATCCACAGCAGTGCAATCTGCAAGAACAGCACTAGCAGCAGGAGCGCCGATTCTCTGCGATTGCCGGATGGTTGCTGAAGGTGTAACCAGGCGGCGCTTATCTGCAAACAATCAAGTTATCTGTACCCTGAATTATCCTGAAGTGCCAGATATTGCCAAAAGTCTGAATACTACAAGGTCAGCAGCAGCTTTAGAATTATGGCGATCGCACCTCGAAGGATCGGTGGTAGCCATTGGTAATGCTCCCACCGCCCTGTTCAGATTATTAGAAATGCTGGATGAAAAAGCGCCTAAACCTGCTATTATATTAGGCTTTCCAGTGGGATTTGTTGGTGCGGCCGAATCGAAAGCCGCACTGGCAGCAGATAGCAGAAATGTACCATTTTTAACATTACACGGTCGGCGTGGTGGCAGTGCGATCGCCGCCGCCGCCGTTAACGCCTTGGCAACGGAGGAAGAATAATCATGAATACCAAAGGTCGTCTTTATGGAATTGGTGTTGGGCCGGGCGATCCAGAATTATTGACTCTCAAGGCACTACGGCTATTGCGTGCAGCTCCAGTGGTAGCCTATCAATCAGCCACAGATCGTGAAAGTATTGCTAGAGGCATCGTAGCGCAATATCTCACTGGGCAGCAGATAGAGGTGTTATTTCACCTCCCCCGTGCTTTAGAACCAGAAAAAGCCAAATCTATTTACGACAAAGAAGTTGAACCAATCGCTGCTCATTTAGCAGCAGGGCGAGATGTGGTGGTGCTTTGTGAGGGCGATCCTTTTTTCTATGGCTCCTTCATGTACCTGTTCACCCGATTATGTGACGAATACCAAATAGAAGTCGTCCCTGGAGTTTCCTCACTGATGGCTTGTCCGGTAGCTTTAGGCGTACCTTTCACCTACTACAACGACATTCTCACAGTCCTACCTGCACCACTACCAGCAGAAGAACTCACCACACAATTGTTAATGACGGATGCAGCAGCAATTATGAAACTTGGTCGTCATTTTACCAAAGTGCGCGACATTCTGCACAAATTAGGACTAGCATCGCGGGCAAGATATATTGAACGAGCAACAATGACGCAGCAACGTATTATACCCTTAGATGAAGTAGATCCCGCACAAGTACCGTATTTCGCAATGATTGTGATCCCAACCAAAAATCGACTTTGAAGAAGAATACAGAATTCAGAATTCAGAATTCAGAATCAAGACGCTCTCTACGAGACGCTACGGGACGCGGACACGGCTTAGCTGCGCTATCAGTGGGGGATTCCGACCCGCCATTGATTGTTCGCGTAGCGTCTCTCCTTGGGAGAAGACCACCAAATTGAAAATTTGGTGGGGGAAATAGCGGTCACAACTGGATAATTAATTTTATGACTAAGCTGATTTTACTGGAATAATACCTTTATCAAAAACGCTATTATCAGTAGCGATCGCTTTTACTTCTATTCTATCGGCATACACTTCATAGACTGCAAAACTCAACCTTTCAGCAGAATATTCTGTCCACTCAGAACGCCCCACAGGACGAGTACCCGCACCACCACCAGTAATTAAATAAGTCGTTCCATTAATTGCACGGGTGCGTTCGTAATGATGTTCGTGACCATTGATATAAACTTGAACGCCGTATTTTTGAAACAAGGGAGTAAAAGTTTTAATAAACTCTGGATTACTTCCATATACACCAGAAGCATAAATTGGATGATGACCAAATACAACTTTCCAAGCAGCATTACTGCGACTTAATTCTTTTTCTAACCAAGGTAACTGGTTTTTCCAATCAGCATTACTATTAGTATCTAAAGCAAAAAATTGTACACTTCCCCGGCGAAATGTATAATATCGTCTGCCGTTCATATTAAAACCGATATACTTCACTTGTGGGTCGCCATTTGCAGTACGAATATCATGATTGCCTAAACAAGCTTGAAATTTTACACCCTGCTTGAGCAAAGCTTGATATGGACGCTCAAAAACTGCACTAATTTTTTCAATTTCGCCGTTATTGTAAATGTTATCTCCAGCTAAAATCACTAAATCATAAGGATTTTGTTTGTGATAAAAATTCATTGCCCCAGCCACAGCGTACTGTCCTTTAGCGCCAGTTCCTGTGTCTGCAACAGATACAAAACGTAATAATAAGTCTTTTTTCGGTGGGTTGGCGGCTATGGCTGTTGTGGAATCGCTAAGATCGGCATTTTGATAAATTTTCTGGCTTAACATCCAGCCTAAAAATCCCGTACCGATAGCACCCAGACTACTTAAAAATAAAAATTGACGGCGTTTCAGGTTCATAACTCACCAAATTTAATAAATAGTTCGTTTCCAGAGAAGTAAGTGCAATGAAGTGATACATTAAGGCAAAAGAGGCAGCACAGTAATAATGTACGTTGTTTGTCTTTGATTCGCTGCTTTTGGTGAAAGTTCCATGTCACAAGACAATCCAAAACCGACCGATGAGCAGGTAACTAAACCTCCCCAAAAACCTTACCAAAGAGTTCAGCCAATTTGGAAGGCTACAATTATCCAAATTCTCAGAGGGACAATTGGGGTTTTAGAAGTAACAGTGGAAAAACTAGAAACAGCGCCCCCAACTGGTGCTGAAGAAACTCCTGGTTTTTTGCAACAGCTTCAGTCGCGCTGGGGTGGACTATTAAGGACAGTCCGCTTATTTTTACCATCAAATTTATCAACAAAGTTATCGGATACAGCCTTGACGGGAATTATTGCTGGAATTGCCATAATTCTTGTTTGGACAACTACAACTATTTTTAGTGGTAAACCAACGGAAGTAGCAACAGTTCCACCAGTGGAAGAAGTTCCCACAGCAACACCAACTATAACTACTCCCCCAGAGTTAGTTACACCAGAACCACAGCCACCAGAAGAAATTACGCCACCGCCAGAAGAAGTAACGCCGCCAGAAGCGCAACAACCACCAGAGGAAATTACGCCATCGCCAGAACCAGAACCGGAACCAGAAGTAATTCCCACGCCAACGCCAACACCAACACCAACTATAGAATTGACACCCGAACAAGCCTTAATTGTGGCTATTGAAAATCAGGTAGCCGAAATTAGCGATCGCATCGCCTCCGGTCTGATAAAGTCAATTCAAGCCAACTTCCGCACGAGTAATCTCACCGTCATTATTAGCAACGATTGGTACACTCTCCCAGAATCTCAACAGAATCAACTCGCTGGTGAAATTTTACAACGTTCTCAACAACTTGATTTTACTCATTTAGAAATTCTCGATTCCCAAAACCGCCTGATAGCCCGTAACCCAGTTGTTGGTACTGAAATGGTAATTTTTAAACGGCAAGCAACAAGTTCAACAACTAGTTAAAAATTGGCGTTGCATATTTTGAGAACCAGGATTTTTAGATGGCAATATCTAAATTCCATACCTGATTTGTGCAACGCCCTCAAACCCCAAAATTGTTAAAAAATAAAATGTATAAAATCTGTTTTTATCTCACTTTTTGTATTCATTAGAAAATCGATGATAACCTGTTGCATTATCTACGATATAGGTGTATTTTAGAGATTGACTTTTTCACAAATTACAACAAGGCTCAATTGATATTTATCATTTGCAGCAAAGGTTGTGTTGTAAATTTTTATAATCACCTAATTTAAAAGTTGAGCTTCAAGCATTTATGTTAGACAACGTTTCGCTATTGCTCCAAGCTTGTGAAAACTTAAATATCAGCTATGAAATTATTTATCCTGCTGAAAATTTAATTAAAGTAAAATTCGATGATAAATACCATTATTTTTGTAATTATAGTACCCCATTAATTAATCAAGCAGTAGCAAAGATTTTAAAAGATAAGGAATATACTTATCATATTTTAAATAAAA
Source organism: Nostoc sp. 2RC (assembly GCF_014222165.1). NCBI lineage: Bacteria > Bacillati > Cyanobacteriota > Cyanophyceae > Nostocales > Nostocaceae > Nostoc > Nostoc sp. 2RC. Next base: position 252 of record NZ_JACKZU010000323.1, on the reverse strand, counting down.
AAATTAAACTCCCTCAAACAATTGGTTTTCTTTCGCCCTACTGCGATCTTAAATATAAAATGTACTTAAAATTTCCAACTATTGAAGATATTATATTAGAAATTACAGAAAAATTTTCAATACCTGTGATTGTCAAAAGAAACTCTGGTTCCAGCGGACACAATGTGTTTTTATGCCAGAACAAAGATGAAATTAGAAATGCTGTAAAACAAATTTTTGATATCAATAATAATAGATATGATTATATTGCTC
>NZ_JACKZU010000322.1:0-9680 GCF_014222165.1 Nostoc sp. 2RC | reverse complement strand
CCTCCCCACCTCCCCACCTCCCCAATCACACAAACATCATGGAACACTTAGAAGAAGTTCGGAAATTTTGGCATCATGCCGAAGATTTGGGGTCTTTGCCTGATGATTATCAGTTATGGAAAGCTGCTCGAAAACAGGAATTTTTGTGGAACTCTAGAATTCTCAAGTCGAAATATGATGAACTTCCTCCCTTGAGGAAAATTGATATTGTTGGTTTATTTTTCACTGCTCTCAAAACTAAGATGGATCGTCAATTAGACGAAGCTCCTAGTAATTGGAAAAAGGCGATTCATGCCCACGGTAGTGTGGCGAAAATTAAGTTTATTCCTGCAAATAATACTTTATTTTCCGGTTTATTTAAGGGAGCAGACTACGGACTTTTGCGATTATCTGTAACAGGAGAACCAAGCGATCGCGGTTTTGCTCCTGGTCTAGCCATTAAGTTATTTGTGGATGGGAATCCTTCGGAAAATTTCTCAGCTTTGGTATCTTTAGTTGGTCAAGGTCAAAATTATAATTTCTTCGCCAATGAATTATCAAATATTGTTCCCGTAGCTAAAAGTCTTGGGCCGATTATCAGCAACTTGATATTTACCAGAGTTACCAAATATCCCACAAAACTTTATTTAGAAGATTTGGGAGAAGTTGACCAACACGGTCATCAAGAAAATCAACCTCGTTATCCCGCACAAGTATTTCTTGTTCCTAATGCAAATATCAAATTTCCGCAAACGCCACATGACTTTAGAAATGACCTGGCTACAATTCCATCTGGAACATCTTTATATACTGTCTACGGTGTTAGCCCAGAAGATGCTACAGAGGAAAATAACAATCGTCAAAAAGCTAAAATCATCGGACACATTGAAACCACATCGGAATTCACATCATCATTTTATGGTGATAATCAACTATTTTTTAGACATCAAAGATTCCGCGATCGTTAAATCGAAACAGCACGTTTGTAGAGACGCAATGAATGGCATTGTTACTTTACACAATGGATGATTTTATCGCGCAAAGTCGCAAAGGTGCAAAGAGAAGAATTGAAAAGAGAGAAAGTAAATTTAAAATTTTAATCGCCCATAGAGTCAATTAAAAATCTCAAATTAAAATTTTTTTGATGTATTTGAATTAAGAAAAATTATGACTACACAAACTGAATATGACTATATTGTTGTTGGTTCCGGTGCTGGAGGAGGCCCGGTAGCTGCGAATTTAGCAAAAGCAGGTTACAAAGTTTTGCTGTTAGAAGCAGGTGGCGATCCTTTACGGGATGAAAAAGGGAAAGATACAGAAAGATACACTTATTCAGTACCGGCGTTTCATGCACGGGCCACGGAAGATAATGATTTGAGATGGGATTTTTTTGTTAAGCACTACTCGGATGAAAAGCAGCAGCAGCGTGATTCTAAGTTTAGCCCAGAACATCAGGGTATTCTGTATCCGCGAGCCGGGACGTTGGGGGGATGCACTGCCCATAATGCGATGATTACGGTGTATCCTCACAATAGTGATTGGGACAAAATTGCAGAAATCACCAAAGATGCTTCCTGGAAAAGCGATAATATGCGGAAGTATTTTGAAAGGCTAGAGCGCTGCAATTATCTCGATCGCCCCATCAACCCCAATGATAATCCTACTCGTCACGGTTTTGATGGCTGGCTCACAACTAACTTAGCAGATCCCAAATTAGTTGTGCGCGATGGCCAACTTCTAAAAGTAATCGTTAAATCTGCAATTCAAGCTTTAGCGGAACAGGGTAAAAGTTTACCCCAAGTAATTAAAATAATTTTTCAAAGTTTCTTGGCTAACATATTAGCTTTTCTCAAACTCCGCCAAAAAGATCCTTTGGAGTTTTTAGACACACTTTTAGACCCCAACGACTGGAAAATTACCAAAGTCAGTGGTGAAGGTGTGTTTTCTGTTCCACTCGCTGTTAAGGATGGAAAACGCACTGGTACAAGGGAATATATTCGGGAAATCGAACGCCAATTTCCCGATAAATTAATCGTGAAAACTCATGCATTGGTAACCAAAGTTTTACTCGATGAAAATAATACTGCCATCGGTGTAGAATATCTTGAAGGAAAACACATATATCGTGCAGATCCTCAAGCGGATATAACAGAAAATAGCTCTCAAGTTAGCCGCACAGTATTTGTAAATAGAGAAGTCATCTTGTCTGGAGGTGCTTTCAACACTCCCCAAATACTCAAATTATCTGGAATCGGCCCCAAAGAAGAATTGACTAACTTAGGAATAGAAATCCGCGTGGATCTTCCGGGAGTTGGTCATAATTTACAGGATCGCTACGAAGTTGGTGTCGTCAGTGAAATGAATCAAAACTTTAGCATTCTTGATAATTGTACATTTACCGAACCACAACCAGCAGAGAAAATTAATGATACTTGTTTATTAGAATGGAATCGTTCCAAATCAGGTGTATATGTAACTAATGGAGCGGTGTTAGGGATTATCAAAAAATCCCATCAAGATAGACCAGAACCAGATTTATTTATATTTGGACTGCCAGCTTTTTTCAAAGGTTATTTTCTCAAATATTCCGAAGACATTGGTAAATATAAAAATTATTTTACTTGGGCGATACTCAAAGCTCACACCAACAACACAGCAGGTTCAGTAACACTGAGAACAACTGACCCTAGAGATGTTCCAGAAATTAATTTTAGATACTTTGATGAAGGTAATGATGTCAACGAACAAGACTTATTCTCCGTTGTTGAGGGAGTGGAGTTTGTCAGACGCTTGACAAAACGCACTGAGTTGTTTACAAAAGCAGAATTGCTACCAAATAAAAATATAGATGAACAACATGAAATTAAGCAATTTATCAAAGATGAAGCTTGGGGACACCACGCCTGTGGGACATGTAAAATTGGGCGTAAAGATGACAAAATGGCAGTCTTAGACAGTGACTTCCGAGTTTATGGAACGCAGAATTTACGCGTGGTAGATGCATCTGTATTTCCTTTTATTCCTGGATTTTTTATTGTCACGCCAATATACATGATTAGCGAAAAAGCCAGCGATGTGATTTTGCAACAGGCAATAGGTAATAGGTAATAGGCAATAGGCAATAGGCAATAGGCAATAGGCAATAGGCAATAGGCAATAGGCAATAGGCAATAGGCAATAGGCAATAGGCAATAGGCAATAGGCAATAGGCAATAGGCAATAGGCAATAGGCAATAGATTTTTATCACCAATGATTTAGTATGGCTATATTTATTCATCAAATTTTATTCTGATTCTTTAATTTTTCTGACTCCTGAATTCTGACTCCTGACTCCTGACTCCTGAATTCTGACTCCTGACTCCTGACTCCTGACTCCTGAATTCTGACTCCTGACTCCTGACTCCTGACTCCTGACTCCTGAATTCTGACTCCTGAATTCTAATTTTTTAACACCAGGGAATTTATCTATGGACAATAAGTTACGACATTTTGACATTGGTTTAGTTATGGCTGGTGCTGTTTCAGCCGGTGCATATACTTCTGGCGTAATTGACTTTCTTTTTGAAGCTTTAGATCAATGGTACGAACAAAAAGCAAAGCAACAACAGCAGTATGGTGATGATTTTACACAATGGGAAATTCCACCCCACGATGTTTTCATTAAAGCCATGTCTGGAGCATCAGCAGGTGCTATTGTTGCTGCAATTACAGCATCTTCACTATATAGCGATATCACTCCTGTAATTGGCTATCCGGTGAACAATCCGGTGAAGAATAAACTTTATGAAAGTTGGGTACAAAGAATAGATGTATCTGAACTTTTAAAAACTCAGGATTTAGACGATCCGAAAGCTCCTGTTTTATCTTTTCTCGATTCTACTATTCTCGATGAGCTTGGAGAAGATGTTCTGCAATTAAAATCTACAGGTAAAAAACGACCTTATATTGACGATCCCTTTGAGGTTTATTTGTGTATTACTAACTTGCGTGGTGTTCCTTATGTCATTAAATCTCAAGGAACTAATTCCAGCATTAAGGGACATTATATGGTTAAACATGCAGATTTTATGCATTTTGCCATCGGTGACAAGAGTAGTGATGTTGAAGGTGCGATCGCTCTCAATCCAGATAAAATTGATATCAGTAATTGGAAACTATTAGTTGATTCAGCATTAGCCAGCAGTGCGTTTCCTGTAGGATTTCCTCCTCGTCAACTCCAACGCAGTAGTATCGATGAATACGAAAAACGCAAGTGGGAAATACCTGTTCGCAACCCAACACTAACGGGTACTTGTTCAGAGTATCGCTGTATCAGTCCTGATAAAGATTTATTAACTCAAGGTTCCTATGAGTTTGTCACAGTAGATGGCGGGATTATTAGCAACGAACCGATAGAACTTGTTCGCTTGGCGTTGCGAGGTAATCAACAGCGAAATCCCCGCGATGGAGAGCAAGCAAACCGAGCTACTTTGTTAATCGATCCATTTCCCAATGATGTGGATGCAGTGAATCCAGGTAATAATTTACTCAACTTAGTATTGCGAATTTTTAGGAGTTTTATCAATCAAAATCGATTCAAACCAGATGAATTAATTCTCGCCTTGGATGAAGATGTTTACAGTCGCTTTTTGATTGCTCCCGAACGTAGCGATCGCCAAGGTAGAAAACCTCTAGCTTGTGGTAGTCTAAATGCTTTCGGTGGTTTTCTCTCCCAGGAATTTCGCCATCACGACTATATGCTTGGTAGGCGTAATTGCCAAAGATTTCTCGAAAAATATTTTGTCTTACCAGCTTCTAATTCACTGTTTGATTGCTGGCCAGAAACACTGAAAAATCATCCGCAATTCCAAGTTGAAAAAACAGGAGAATCAGATATTTTTCTGCCAATTATTCCTCTATTCGGTTCTGCCAAAAAAGAAGTTAACCTCCCACCTTGGCCTAAATATGCAAAAGAAAACTTTAAATTTCTAGAAAAACAAATCCAAGAACGCATTCAAGTTGTGATTCCTCGGTTAATCAATCAATCCATCAATGATTATTTTACCCGTACCGCTCTCAATGTTCTTTGGTTTTTAAAACGTGGAACTTTAGCTAAAAGGTTACGAGATATCATCAAGGACAATTTAGAAAAATACGGTCAATTATAGCAATTTAAACTGTTGACTGTTAACGGTTCACAGTCAACAGTCAACAACCATATACTTTTAGTCTTCAATAAACCGTTAACACCTATTACCTGTCTTGTTTTTCATCTCCATTTTGTAAAACATCTTCCAATAAAGAAGCAAGTTCTTTATTTAACCGTCCAGACTTAACAAATTCTGCATAAGTATCTGCTTCAATTGCCAACAATTCGCCTCTAAATTGTTCGTTGGTAAAGTTTTGAAGATTGGGATAATCATTTTGTAATTTGTAGATTTTCGTCTCTAAATTTGCAAACTCACCTTGGATGAGTTTCTCCTGATAACGCCGAAATTCTGGGTCAATACCAGGACGTTTATCTGCTTGCAGATGTTGTATGACTCTTTCTAGAGCAACATAACGAGCTACCAATTCTAAAAATTTCTCGCGTAAGGGTGCATCACCCAACAAATTGAGTTTTTTCAGCAAAGGTTTAATGGTCAATCCTTGCACAAGCAAAGTAAATAATACTACCCCAAAAACCGTAGCAATGACTTTTTCTCGCTCTGGTAGTATTGTCGGTACGCTCAATGCTAGAGCAATGGAAACGGAACCCCGCAGTCCACCCCACCATAAGATAGTTTGCTCTGGTAGAGAAATTTCGGATTTGGTGATGCTGGTACTGAATTTGCTCAAAAGCACAATAGCAACTCCCCGCATCAAAATCATTGCTCCCACTGTCAACAGAATAATTTGTAAATTTTCTGCCAAACTAGCAAAGCGTATTTGGTCGCCAATCAACAAAAACACAATGGAATTCACAAAAAACGCTAAAAATTCCCAAAATTCGGAAACAATAACGCGGGTGCGGGGATTCATTCCTATACGAGAGCCAAAGTTACCTAAAATCAAACCAGTGGTGACAACGCCAATAACTCCAGAACCACCAAAGTCTTCAATAATCAGGTAGGTACCGTAAGCGGAAACCAAAGTTAAGGATTGTTCTACTAAAGGTAAATCGAAGCGCTGGGTAAGGTAGGAAATACCAAACCCAATAAAACTTCCTACTGCAATCCCAATGCCGACAACTGTGAAAAACTCAACTAAAATCGGCTGAAATTCTAATTCTACAGTTTTCAAAGAAAACGATACCAAAAAACCAAAGGCAACTACCGCCATGCCATCATTGAACAAGCTTTCGCCTTCCATTAAGGTGACAAGACGACTACCTACGCCTAGTTCGCGGAACAAGGCGGTGACGGAAACAGGGTCAGTAGCAGAGAGACTGGCTGCGATGAGTAAAGCTGTGGTTAGGGATACAGCAACAACTTGATTCAAAGCGATCGCCACGCCTGCTATTGTAATTACCACCCCCAAAATTGCATACAAGCAAATTGGCACTAAATCCCGTTTCAGTTCCGACCACTTTAAATTCCATGCAGCTTCAAACAATAGTGGTGGTAAAAAAATAAACAAAATCAGTTCCGGGGAAAGGGTCACCAAACGCACATCAAAAAATGCCAACCATAAGCCAACAATCACCAATAGCAACGTGTAAGGTATCTGGCGGAACCAGCTAAATATCTGCGGTAGTGTCGCCACACCCAAAGACACCGAAAGCACTAAAAGAAATTGCTTGAGATTGTTTGCGATCGCTTCCTCGGCAATCCCACCTTCAAGTACCATAAGAAGATTCCTAGTCAAATTTTGTACTTATACTCTTGTAACTATTTTTAGATGACATGAAATTAATGTCAGACTTTAATGAGCAAAGCAAGAAGACTTAACACTTAACTGCATATTTAAGGAGGAAGGTCTTGGGTAATAACATTCGAGACCGATTTAAAAATTTCCGTCGCCAGGGTTCCCAACCAGAAAAACTCCAACAGCTACAAACAGAGTTGCTGGCAGAATCAACCCTAGACTCAGCTTACATAATTTTAATTGTTAGCTCCTGCGCCATCGCCACCTTTGGTTTATTGTCCAACAGTGCAGCTGTAATTATTGGCGCGATGATTATTGCTCCCTTAATGTTGCCAATTCGAGGTTTGGCTTTTGGTGCTTTACAAGCAGATATTACCTTATTTCGCAAGGGAGTAATATCTGTACTAATTGGCACATTGTTGGCAGTAGTTATCGCTTGTTCTTTGGCTTGGCTGCTGGGGTTGCCCAGGTATGGTAGTGAAATCCTGGCTCGTTCCAGACCAACATTATTAGATTTGGGAATTGCTGTAGTAGCTGGTGGTATAAGTGGCTACGGCAAAATCGAACCAAAAATCTCTGGTACTGTGGCGGGAACTGCGATCGCTGTTGCCCTCATGCCCCCGATTTGCGTCATAGGTTTAGGCTTAGCACAAGGAAATTGGTCGCTCAGTTTCGGAGCAACCTTACTTTACCTAACTAACTTACTCGGTATTGCCCTCTCCTGTATGGTGACATTCTCAGTAGCAGGTTACACCTCAATAGCGCGGGCACATCGTCCCTTAATTTGGACTATGGCTTTAACAGCAATCCTGGTAATTCCCTTGGGGGTCAGCTTTGCCCGACTCGTGCGACAAGGGCAACTAGAAACCAGCCTGCGAAAAGCATTATTGAACCGTACCATCACCTTTACGCGATTACAGTTGCTTAACAGCAATACCAACTGGTTAACAAATCCCCCAGAAGTACGCTTGAGCGTCCGAGCAAGGGAACCAGTTACACCGCGACAAGTAGAGCTATTAGAAGAATTTATCGAACGAGAAATGGGGCAACGATTTACCTTAATTTTTGAAGTTGGTCAGGTGGAAGAAATTCGACGTTCCCAACCCACGCAATGAGGAATGAAGAATAAGGGACTTCCAAATAAAAAATATTCCACAGAAGATTGTTAACTGTTGACCGTTGACGGTTGACATTCAGCAGTCAACGACTCCAAGCGGAATAATTTATTTTTTGAAGTTCCCTAACTTCTCATATCAATAGTCCGTTTTATACCGATTCAAAAAATGTTTGCGACAGATACCCCACCCGCCTGACGGCACCCTCCCCTTGCCAAGGGGAGGGTTGGGGAGGGGTCTTGTCTATGTGTTGCATTATTTTTTCAAATTGGTCAGGACTTACGCAAAATCATGAAAAAACGAACCGCAAAGGACGCAAAGGACACAAAGAAATAAGAGTTTCAGAGAGTTTTGCGTAAGTCCTATTGGTATTACTTAGTTTGCAACTGCTTGAGTTTATTATTGGCTGATAGTAGTAACTCTTGAGCTTTGAGATATGCCGTTGTACCATTTTGAACTTTTTCTAATTGATGAATAATACTTTGCAATTGGCTGCTGACACGATTGCGGTCTAAAGTTTGAGAATCGTCAGGAATGGAAGCTAATAAGTTTTCGATTTCTCGTTGCGCTGCTGACAAAGCCTCCACAGCATCAGCTTCGGCTTGCCGTCTGACTTTAACTTGACCTAAATTACTTTCATAAATTGCCAGTAATTCCTGTGCTTGGGCATAACCAGCCACATCATTTGTGGGAACGTCTTTGAGTCGTTCAATAGCTTCTTCCCACAAATGTTCTATTTGTCGCCATTCACTAACAGGGTGTGGCGGATTTTGACCAGCTTTGGCGGCTTGCCATGAAAATTGGCGGGCTGCGGTGATTAATGCACTGATACGTTCATTACCGGCGGCCAGTCCCACAACTTCCTTAAACTCACGCTTGTAGTCATCTAGTTGATTGCGTGTAGTTTTTCCTGCTAGGGTTTGACTGGGAATTTGCTCTAATTGATTTAGTGCTGTTTGCCAAGTAGCGATCGCAGTTTTTCGATCGCTGACTGTTGTAGCTTGTTGATATTGCTGTTTTGCATTTAATAAAGCCTGCATATTATCTGCGAGCAAAGTTTGAGCATTCTTTTCCTGAAAAACTTTAGCTTCTAGCTGCCCAACTAAACGACGAGATGCATTAAAACCATAGATGCTAAAGTGGCGATCGTACCACCAATATCTATATTCAGACAAATCGCTGACAAACCAAGTTGGTAATTCATTGAGATGTTTTTGTGCTTGTTGTAGCTTTTGTTCTCCCAAAGCCAAATCAGCTGGACTGGTAGCTTTTTCAATCAATTGTTCAGCCTGTTCCACTGTTACTAACGCCTGTCGATAGTGATGATCCACATTTATATAGCTAGGTAATAACAAAACAGGCGCATTTTGTACCACCGGACGGCGAATCACTGCGTAAGGCAAGTTCGCTACCCAAATCACACCAACAGGAATCCCTATAAGTATGCTTATCCAAATAAGTTTAGTACCTATGCCCCCCTTGGCTTTGGCAGGTGATTGATGGCGCGATTGGACTACAGTTTGTTGGCTATTATTGGGTGGATATATTCCAGAGCTATTTTGAGAATTTTTACGCAGAATATTCCAGTTCAATTTGTTTAAAAAACTCATAAATATAACCATTACTGTGTTTATTATTCCCATTTTTGTCAGAAATATAAACAATAGGCTATTTCGTTTTTTTAGAAAATTAAAGACTACTTCGTAGAATTTCAAAAATAAAATATAGAATTCATATTTTATTTTTTAAAAAAATAATAC
>NZ_JACKZU010000321.1:0-9733 GCF_014222165.1 Nostoc sp. 2RC | reverse complement strand
CCCCTGTCCCCGTATCTCCGTGTCAGCCTAACTTGGAAGTTTCTAATCAGCAGGTCGTTCGCCAATGAGAATATCTAAGTTAATTAATGCGCCACCTCGAACAAGTTGCACGTTGACGAGTTTACCAATGCGATCGCTATTATTTAGTAGTGCTAATACATCATTGGTATCACTCACAGCAACACCATCGAATGTAACTAACACATCCCCCAGCAACAAACCAGCCTTATCAGCAGGGGCGGAGGGTTCCACATTAACAACAATCACCCCCGTTGCTGTAGCTAAATTTAAAGCTGTTTTAAGGTTGCTAGGCAAGCGTACAGGCTGCATTCCCACGCCCAAATAACCCCGTGAAATATGCCCTTTAGTCAGTAATTGGTTAACCACGCGATCGATTGTAGCCGCAGGGATAGTTAAAACTGTACCGCGTCGCCCCGATGTATTCATACCAACTATATAACCAGCCGCATCTACGAGGGGGCCGCCAGCAAAACCAGGATAAAAAGTGATATCTGGGCGGATAAATTGGTCAATATTACCACCGCTCATACTCTGCCACGCACCAGTAACTACACTGACTGCTCCCATTGCTGCCCGTAAATCACCTTGGCTACTTCTTGCTAGTCCCAATACCAAATGACCGACTTTGAGATTTGTGGCATCCCCAATTTGTACCACAGGAAGTTGATAATTTTGCAGTTGAAATACAGCTATATCAGTGCTAGGGTCATGGCCGAGGAAAGAAACTGGTTGAGTTTTGCCATCTGATAAAGTGATGGTGATTTCTTCATAACGCCCAAGCGACTCATCCGAAGTGATAATAATACCCTTGCGCCAATGAATCCCACTAGGAGAAATGCGTTTACCAGCGTTGACAGCAACCACAGCACTTCCGGCTTGTTCTACTGTGTCGGCTAAACTGTTAGACAGTGCCAGCAGTGAAGACATAAAACTCTCCAACAACATTTTGTGATGCTTCTATACTGCCGTTTTACATCTATAGATAACATCGGAAAAATGGAGAGAATTCTACCTAGTAAAATGGCTAGTTGTCTTTAGTTTTGCTACTATTGTACGTCATTACGACTAAAACAAAATAATTCCTAAAATACAGCGTTTTTCAAGTAGGGGCGAACGGCTGTTCGCCCTTACAAACCACCATTCGCCCTTACAAATCACCATTTGCCCTTACAAACCACCATTCGCCCTTACAAACCGCACTGTTAACATTCAACAATTAACATTCAACAAACACCACTAACAGTTATATTTTTTTACCGCACATTAACAATTGGTATAGGATTCGCATTTGATTTTTGAAAAAAACTCAGTACACTTTGATTCCTTCTTACCTATTCCCTATTCCCTGTTTCCTATTCCCTCTCTACCCAAATAATCTCAGGAATAAAAGCCGATTCCTGTATTAACATTTTCCGCAAAAGTATCGCTTAATTCAATGAACATCATGACAATTTTGACTAATCGCAGACAGCAGCTACTTTTACTTGTTGTTCTTATAACTATCGTAGCCATTCTTAGCCTTCATTATTCACCTACTTCTAGTCAAATCGTAACGCGAGACAAATTTTTGTGGCCTTTTTCATCGAGATCCCCTTGGAATATGCCCATTGGTTCCAATGCGCGTTACATCAAGGCAAATATTGAAAAAGCACAAAATATTAGCATCGATAAAGAGTATTTTTATAAAACTAATTCTCAGCATCCATTACGTCCAGTTTATGCCCCTGGTACTTGGGGTCAAGGACGTTGTACAGGTACTAAATCAATGAATATTTATTTACCGATACCAGATACATTGATTATTCCAGATGCCACAATATATCCATATTATACACCTAATAATGCTTCAGCCTTTTTAATGGCAGACGGTAAAACTTTAGTACAGCTTCAACCTTTGACTCGTTGCCAACAAGCAGGTTCAATTTATGGTTGGCATTACTATCCTGATATCAATATTTATGGAGACGGAATAGGCGGGGCACATTTTGGTTCTGGTCTTTCTTCCATTGGTGGTTCTATTCGCAAAGGTGAACTTACCAACAATCAACCCATTCGCCATGCATTAAAAGTGTTGCTGTGGGCTAAAAAATATCTTTACTACACAAATTCTATTCCTGGGTATCGTTGGCCTGCAAATCGCGCTGATAATTATGCCGCTCAAGTTTATGGTGGTAAAAACCCGGCTCTTGTACAAGGAACTTTATTAGCTATTCCGCCAACAGTAAAAACACATACCCTCAACTTGCAAACATCCGCAGCAAAAAAAATCTTTCATGCACTACAAGATTATGGCGCTTATGTAGTTGATGATTCAGCATGGGATTCTCATGATATTGCAGTTGAGCAAGGAGTTAACGAAGAATTTCGGAAAATTTATGGCTACGATTTAAACAATAAAAATGGCAAGTTCTATGAAGAATTAATGAGATTATTTCAAGCGCTTTACATTGTTGATAATAACAGTCCAAATAGCATTGGTGGTGGCGGTATTCCCCGTGTAGCTTTAGCTCCACCTATTGCTAACTAATCAGAAATTACGCAAAAATAACGTAACTCCGTTATTACGAGTCATTCCATCCGATGTAGAGACGTAGCATTGCTACGTTTTTACTCTGTGGTTTGATTTTCCGTTACCTGTGCGTCAGCCCTGTTAATTATGCGGACATGATGACTCAAATTTTGGGGTTAAAAGAAGGCGATGTCTGCAACAGGCTACACCTACGCAGACTTTTGCGCGGGGGCAAGCGTTTATTGAATTCGGTCAAGCGTTCGTTGAATTGGCTCAAGCGTTTGTTGAATTTGCTCAAGCGTTCATTGAATTTGCTCAAGCGTTCATTGAATTCGGGCAAGCGTTCATTGAATTCGGGCAAGCGTTCGTTGAATTTGCTCAAGCGTTCGTTGAATTTGCTCAAGCGTTTATTGAATTTGCTCAAGCGTTCGTTGAATTCGGGCAAGCGTTTATTGAATTGAGACAAAAATAAATAATTTTACTTAAAACATAAAATATTTTTTGTATTAAATATTTTATAAAATACTGAATATTGCGGGTGTTATTCGCCACTATTTTGTTTATCTTAATGGTGTGAAGACAAGGATAGAAGGCAGTTTTTATCCTAGTGCATAATTAAAAAAAGGAAAGTTATTTATGTCACGTCGAAAACGTGGGTCTAAAGTACTTGATAGGGCACAGCGTCGCATTGCGGCTTTGAAATCGATTAGTCCCACCTTAGATTTAGGTAATGGAATCACTATTGACACCTTTGCCACCGCCATCAAAAAAACACAGGACAAGTTGGAAGCTTATAACTCCACCCTTTCTACGGTAGATTTAACTCAGGGAGCCTTTGAATTAGCCGAAAAGTCGCTGATGGAATTAACAGAACATGTATTAGTCAGCGTAGCCGCAAAGTATGGCAAGAATAGCGATGAGTACAAAATGGCAGGAGGCGTTCGTCGCAGCGAACGCAAACGTCCAGTCCGGAAGCCTAAGCAAGAGGTTGTTGCTTTATAAAGACAATACATTTGGGTTTTTTAACACTCTCCCGAATTCAAAATCGGGAGATTTTTGATTAGGTGGCAGCTTTATAAAACCCTGAATTTGAGAGAAAATTTAAGAATCGTAATCAGAGTAAATTTAAATGCACGTTATTAGTCGCAGAATTCTACGAGAATTTTGTGAGGCACATGCAGATGCAAGGGAAGCACTTTATGATTGCTATAGGATAGCAACTAAAGCTGAATGGAAAAATGACCCGTACTTTTAATCCAGAATCTTATGGTAAATTGCTAGCGGAGTATCAGCCAAAAATCATTACCACGGAAGCAGAAAACGAAGAAGCGATGTCTTCGACAAGCCGCTTCGCGTCTACGCACTAGCATTAACCTTAGAACATCGTCCCAATCGTACACCAGAAGAAGAAATGCTGTTGCAACTTTTGGTGACTTTAATTGAGCAGTTTGAAGAAACCCATTACCCAATCCTCCAAGGTACACCCAATTCGATGTTAGTACATCTGATGGACGCACGCGATACTACAACCGAAGCATTAGCTGAGGTAATAGGTTCATTGGAAGTTGCTTTACAAATTGTTAATGGCGATCGCACCATTAGTAAAACTCAAGCAGAAGCGTTGGCAAACTATTTTAATGTAGATACCAGTTTATTTACCTAGCTAGTATATCGAGATAATTTGAATAGCTGTAACTCGATGCATGGGTTTGGTTGACTTTTCAGTAGTAATCAATTCATCAGCCTTGAGCCAGAGGGCTGCGGCAACATGAAGTGCATCTATCGCAGCTAAACCGTAGATACAGGCAAGTTGATAAGCATCTTGTGTAATTTGCTCCGAGTCTGTTGCCCAATAGCTAATAGCGCTAAAGAAAGTTTCGTAAAACTCTGTTTCGTCTTTCTGTTGGTTATAAATTGCTTTGGGCAGTACTTCTAACTTGACAAATTGGCTCGACACAAATTCCCGATTTACGTCATTGAGAATGCTATTTGCTCGAATGCTGGTTGAGTGAATACCCCTAAAAGCAGTGATGAGAACCCCAGAGTCGATGTAAGTCTTCTTACGATTCACGGTATCCGCCCCGACGTTCAGCAAGCTCTTGTTCAATTTCTGCTTCGTTGAGTAATTGTATTCCAGAGGCGATCGCTCGAATACGAATTTCCCACAGCTTCTTAGCTAAAGGCGTTTGGGGAATATATTCTGTATTAATTGCTGTTGCATCTGATTCAAATTTCAACGCTTCCACAAACTCCAAAACCTTTTGCTGCTTTTCGGGTGTGAGTTCTCGCCAGCCTTCAAGCAACTGTTCTTCTTTACCCATAATCCACCTCATCATAGAGTGATGGTTCTATTTTTGCCTATTTTTTCGGTGGCTATACTTTTACAGAGGCGATCGCTTGCTATTGAACTAGAAGCATAACCCGCGAACACATATTTTTTTGCCGTGGAAGACATCGTTTCTCAATCTGATACAACAGCTACAAAATCTTTTGCCAGTTAGCTTCTGATGATAAAGCTATGAACCTGTATTAAAAATCCTATGTCCCAACCATCCCAAACCCAAGCCTAGACTAGAAGTGCTAGCTAAAATTAGAAAAGTATCAACCTTGCTAAAAGATTTTCGTAATTTATCTGCAGCTACAATCCAAACCATAGTAGAAGTACCACCTAAACCCAAAACTACAGCATAAACCCAATTCACAAGGCCAAACCCAACTTCAGACCAAATACCAGCCCAAATACCAGCCCAAACCACAGCTAAAATTCCAACCCAAACTACAGTCACAGCCACAGTCCAAACCATAGACCAAAGCGTAGCCGAAAATATAGGCTCAATAATCCGATCCCAAAACTTATCATTGGGCAAGCTATCGTAAGCCATATACGCAAACAAACCCACAGTCAAAAACAAACCCACAGACCCGCCCACAGCCTCGAACGGATTACTAGATGCAGTTAAGACATAACCCATAAGTCCATAAAGTACTAACGAACCATTCAACCAGCCCCAAGGAATGGTTTTAGTTAGTTTAATAGCTGGTTTATTTGGGTTAACCTCTGGCTTTAACTTAACTCTGGGATGAACAATTTGTGTTCTGTGAACTGGTTCAATTGGAAGTAGAGGCATTACTTTTGGTGCTTCTAACATTGCCAACCATGCTTGCATAGATTGAGGTCGGTCTTTTGCCTCCAGCGCCATACCCTTGAGAATTGCTTGATTTAATTGGTCACTAATACCTGAAATAACTTGTTTGGGTGGAGTTAGAGGAACATCATCAACCCTACGAGCTAAAGAAGTTGTGGGGTTTTGACCTGTAACCGCATAATAAAGTGTAGCTGCCAAACAATAAACATCAACAGTTGGCTCTCGACTCCCCCTAGTCATCTGCTCATAAGGTGCAAATCCATGATTACCAGCATTGCCTGTTGAACTCAAAGTTTTAGGCAAAAGTTCTTTAGCGATTCCAAAGTCAATTAAAACGGCTTTGCCATTTCTCCGCACCATGATGTTTCCAGGATGGGCATCTCTATGTACTAAACCTGCTTGATGCACTACGCTCAAAGCTTCCCCAATCTGGCGGATGCAGGGTACAATCTCTGCTTCTGGTAAAGCCCCCCTACGCCTCACCACTTCAAACAAATTTTCTCCCTCAACAAAGTCCATCACCAAACAGTGGGTAGCACTTTCCCGAAACAAGTCAATTACTCCCACAATGTGAGGATGAGGGTCTTTTGATAAGCGTGCGAGTATCCGCCCTTCTTGGATAAATCTTTCTATGTACTTTTCATATTCGGGATCGTGGCTGAGGTATTCATTAGGTGTCTTAATTACAACTGTCTGGTTTAGTTCAACATGCAAAGCCTTATAAGTAATCCCAAATCCCCCTTGTCCCAGGAATTGCTCAATTACATATTTGCCACCTTGCAATTGTTGTCCTGCTATCCAGGGCATGAATACCTCTAAGTAAAAAATTACTTTAATGCAAGCATTTTAATGAGAGTTTAGCTAATTCTACGGTGTTTTGCTAGATGAAGGACTGGGAGACACTAATGCTGGACTGGAAGACGGAGATGTTTTGATAAAAGGAATCCAACCAACTATGCCTGAAAGTAAGGTTCCAATTGCAGCAATGGCAGCTATCACAACTCCCCAAAACTGGATGTTTCGCTCCCAATTTGAGTTTGTGTTAGATGATACAACTACTGAAGGCTGAGAATTTTCCACAGTTAACCCTAAAGAATCGAGCCATTCCCGCATTGATTGAGGACGCTGTTTCGGGTCTAGTTGCATAGCTGTTAAAATTGCTTCATTGACATGACGGCTGATTTGCTTGTTGAATTCTTTAGGAGATACTAAATGCTCGCCGTCAACTTTGCGCTTTACTGCATCAACAGGTGTTCTTCCTGTCACAAGTTTATACAGAGTAGCTGCTAGTGAATAAATATCGCTATATGCACGAGTTATAGTACCTCTAGCGTAAAGTTCAGGAGGCGTAAATCCTTCAGAAGTTTCCTTAGTTCGGCTTGTGGTTAAGATATGGTCAAAGTCCAAAGCTAAACCAAAATCAATTAGTACCGCTTCTAGCTGTCCCTCTCGCTTCCGCAACAAAATATTTCCTGGATGCACATCCCGATGAATCAGTTCATTTTTATGTACAACTATCAGTGCTTCTCCAATTTGCTGAATGTAACGTAGTGCATCTGGTTCTGAAAGTATTGGTGGACGCAGGTCAGCCAAACTCACTTCATTTACATACTCCATTACCAAACACAAACAGTCTGCTTCTTCAAAGGAGTCTACGACCTCCACAATGTACTTATGTTTACACTTTTGCAGCTTTAAAGCCTCCCGCAAAAACATTGTCTTTAGCCGTTCGCGTTCCAATTGATTAAGGGAATTTAGCAAGTCATCATTTAAGGTTTTAATGACAAAGCGATCGCCATTCTGATTTTTCACCAAATAAGTAATACCAAAGCGTCCTCTTCCCAATTCTTTTTCAATGGTGTATTTTCCACCTTGCAAGCGATCGCCATCTCCCCAAGCCATCTTTGCAACTCCTACAATACATAAATTCATTGTCACATAACAGAGAGTTGACAAATTGAGCTTAATTGTGTGGAAATAGTGCAATGTCTACGACGGGCTACGCCTACGCTTTTTTCTCCCTCTATTGCTAAACTAAAAACAACCTTTAGCTAGTGCAAAGGTAACTTTATGACCTCTGCAACCAACCTCGATACCGATCTCACCCCATTTCCTGACCACACGCAGCTACCAGATTCCGATGGCACATTCGTGAAAAATGGGCAAGAGCATCCCCAAAGTATCTTACTAACTGACTCAATTACACCCATTCTTCAGCAATTACATCCAGAAGGTCAATATTGTATAGGTCAGGACTTAGGTATTTACTGGCGGTTAACAGATCCTCCAGAGAAAGGAGCAGTAGCACCGGATTGGTTTTATGTACCAAATGTACCGCCTTCGTTAGATGGACTTTCACGAAGGTCTTATGTGTTGTGGCGAGAGTTTATTGCACCATTGATTGCTTTGGAATTTGTCTCTGGTGATGGGAAAGAAGAAAGAGACAAAACTCCTTGGAAGGGTAAATTTTGGATTTATGAGCAGGTGATTCATCCAGCTTTTTATGGCATTTATGAAGTGAATCAAGCCAGTGTGGAAGTTTATGAATTAATCGGAGGACAATATCAGTTATTAGCAGCAAATGAGCGCGGACATTATCCCATACATCGTTTAGGAGTTGAGTTAGGTCTGTGGCATGGACAATATCAGAACATGGAATTACCCTGGCTGCGCTGGTGGGATTTGCAAGGGAATTTGTTGTTGACTGGCGATGAAAGAGCTGAACAAGAACACCAACGTGCTGAACAAGAACGCCAACGCAATGAGATTCTGATTGCTCAATTGCGATCGCTTGGTGTGGAACCAGAAGTCTAATATGTTGGAATCAGGTTAAAACTGGTAGAAGTGAAGCGTCTTGTTCTCAGACATTGCTGGGATTTTACCACAAGCGATACCTACGCTAAGCTACGCTAACGCGCCAATTTTTGATTTCATAGATTAAGGTAACAAATAAGAGACTGGTACGTAGAGGCGTAAAATTTCACGTCTCTATCATTTGGCAAGATAGTAGGATTGAAGTACGCCAGTTAAAAAGCCCCATTTGCTGATGTACTAACACCGAGCATCACTAATAACTGAGTGAACAAACAAGTGTTAATCCTAAGGAGTAAGCGCCGTGATAAATTTGGATAATTACAATGCAGAATTAGCTGAGGAAAAAACTTTAGATGAAGAAAATAATGATGATGAACAATATGAAAAAGTTACCTTTCAATACGATCCTGATAAAATTAATATTACAACAAGACAACCAACTATTGAACAATTATTAAGACGAATTGATGAAGCAGCACTTGATTTAGCACCTGATTTCCAACGCCAAGCAAATATATGGAATCTAGATGCTAAAAGTAAACTAATTGAATCTCTCCTAATTCGGATTCCATTACCAGCTTTTTATATAGATGCTACTAATGATGATAAATGGGTAGTTGTTGATGGTTTACAACGTCTATCTGCTTTAAAGCACTTTGTTAGTGATAAAAGTGAAGATAGACTTAAGCTAAGTGGACTAGAATACCTCACAAATCTTAATGGTAAAACTTATGATGAACTAGAACTAAGATATCAACGGCGAATCCTAGAAACCCAACCTACAGTCTATTTAATTGAAAAAGGGACTCCTACAGAAGTCAAATATAATATATTCAAAAGGATTAATACTGGAGGTGTAGGTCTTTCAAACCAAGAACTGCGTCATGCTCTGAACCCAGGCAAAGCCAATAAATTCTTGCGAGAACTTGCAAGTTCTTCAGAATTTATCCAAGTAATTCCACTCAGTGAATCTAAAAAAAAGCGTATGGATGACCGAGAGTTTATAGTTGGTTATCTTGCCTTTTTGCTTACTTCGTATAAAGATTACAAAGAAAACAGTAGGGATGTATTTTTAAGTGAAGCTTTATCTAAAATAAATGATTTAAATGATGCTGAATTAATAAAGATAAAGGAAAAATTTAAAACAGCAATGCTGGTAGCGTACGATATTTTTGGAGAAAATGCTTTTCGGAAAATTTCTGATAAAAATACGAGAAAATTTCCAGTAAATAAATCTTTATTT
>NZ_JACKZU010000320.1:0-9738 GCF_014222165.1 Nostoc sp. 2RC | reverse complement strand
CCCCTCCCCATCTCCCCATCCCCTCATCTCTTTTATCCCACGACAAATTTTTACGCAGACTCACTTAACTTGTCATGAATGTTGCAATCATTGGTTGTGGTTATGTTGGTTATAAAGTTGCTCAATATTGGCAGCAAAATATGAATTTTGTTGTCACTGCAACCACAACTTCTCCTGAGCGTGTTTCTGTATTACAATCAGTAGCCCAAAGAGTTGTAGTTACTAAAGGTAATGACCCAGATAGTTTAAAATCTGTTTTACAAAATCAAGATGTTGTACTTTTGAGTGTTGGTGCCAAGAGTGCGGAGGTTTATGAAGAAACTTATCTGCAAACTGCCAATACTTTAGTTTCCGTCTTGCGGTATATTCCCAATGTAAAGCAATTAATCTACACGGGAAGTTATGCGGTATATGGTGATAGAAATGGTGTCTGGGTAGATGAAGAAACACCACTTGCACCTGCTAATTTAAATGCCCAAATTCTCCGCAAAACTGAGGATGTGTTGCTATCAGCATCTAACGAAAATTTGCGGGTTTGTATCTTCCGTTTGGGAGGAATTTATGGCACTGGCAGAGAATTGCTGAAAATATTTGGTAGATATTCTGGTACAAGTCGTCCGGGCACTGGCGAGGATATCACAAATTGGATTCATCTAGATGATATTGTTGCTGCCATCGAATTTGCCCGTCACCGTCGCTTAGAAGGTGTTTATAATTTAGTGGATGACGCACATCTCACCAGCCGAGATTTGCTCGATCGCTTATTTGCCAAACATCATTTACCTCCAGTTGTATGGGATACCTCTGTTACCAGTACTCGCCCATATAATGCTTGGGTATCTAATGAAAAGCTCAAAGAAGCCGGATACGAATTGATTCATCCACAGATGATTTTTTAGCAAGTATTAAACTAGGAATTATGCAACCATCTGCTGTAGCTAAGACAACCGATTTAACAGCATCTCCTAGCCAATTTTACACTTGGCAGAATTATCGTTGTGCTTACGAAGTTCATCAACCAAGTAATACAATACCCCAGGGTCTTCCTTTAGTGTTAATTCATCCCATTGGTGTCGGATTATCACGGCAATTCTGGCAAAGATTTCAAAGCCAATGGTACAATTCAGGTCAGCGAAATTTGATTTACAATCCCGATTTACTAGGATGTGGTGAAAGTGATATGCCCCATGTGGCTTACACTCCTAGTGATTGGGCAGAACAATTGCAATACTTTTTGCAAACAATAGTGCAAAAACCTGTGATTTTAGTGGTACAAGGTGCGTTGTTTCCAGTGGCCATTGAATTAGTGCAAAAGGCATCAAATTTAATCGCTGGAATTGTACTTTCTGGGCCTCCAGCATGGCCTGTAATTACCAAAAAATCACCAAAATGGCAGCAAAAACTCCTGTGGAATTTGTTAGATTCGCCTTTTGGCAATGGTTTTTATCGTTATGCACGCACGCCAAAATTTTTACGTTCTTTCTCGACTCGCCAACTATTTGCTTTTGATAGTGCTGTCGATACAGAATGGATAAATACTTTGGTTGCAGGTGCGGAAAATATCGCCAGTCGCCATGCAGTGTTTTCTTTTTTAGCAGGGTTTTGGCGACGGGATTATAGTATTTTAATTGCTACTATCCAGCAGCCAACATTAGTAGTTGTGGGAGAAACAGCATCAAGTATTAGCGAAGAAGGCAAAAAAGAAACGCCAAATGAACGCTTAGCTGACTACTTGGCTCATTTACCTCAAGGTGAAGGCATCAAAATAAATGGGCGCAATGTTTTACCATACGAATCAACTGCTGAATTTGTAGCAGCCATCGTTCCATTTATCCAGAAGAATTCAGAAGTCAGGAGTCAGAATTCAGAATAAATTAAAGTCTAATTGAGTAATAATACCAATTTGGGATTTGGGATTTTGAATTTTGGATCAAAGCCTTTACTAAAAAGTTCCAGAATTTGAAGCAATACTTCCTATGCCAATTTGGTATCAATATTGGTTTCAAGGCTTCCCCTTCTGCACGAAACACAATTCAAAAATTCTGCCTTGTTAAGATTTCATTAATTCATCACTACTCTTAACAAACTGGGTGTATGCCATTCTCAATTCTGACCACTGGTTGATTAATGAAGTTTCTTAGCCAATTGATAGGTAAATTAGTCCAGTAATCTCATCTTAGGTTATTACTGGATATTGATTAGTTCAGAAAGTAAAATTATGTTGCCTAATCACAAAGGACAAAGAGTTCCCAATGTTACTTTTCATACCCGTCAAAACAATGAGTGGGTAGATGTGACAACTGATGAGTTATTCGCCAACAAGACGGTAGTTGTCTTTTCCTTACCAGGTGCTTATACTCCCACTTGTTCCTCCACTCACCTCCCTGGTTACAACGAATTGGCTAAGGTTTTCAAAGAAAATGGTGTGGATGACATTATTTGTATTTCTGTGAATGATACTTTTGTGATGAACGAATGGGCAAAGGATCAAGAAGCAGAAAATATTACACTAATTCCCGATGGTAATGGTGAATTTACTGAAGGTATGGGAATGCTGGTGGATAAATCAGACTTGGGATTTGGTAAGCGATCGTGGCGTTATTCTATGCTGGTGAAAGATGGTGTCATCGATCAGATGTTCATTGAACCAGAAGAGCCAGGAGATCCCTTTAAGGTGTCTGATGCAGAAACAATGCTCAGATATATCAACCCCAAAGCAGTTAAGCCAGAAATAGTTTCTCTGTTTGCCAAAGTGGGTTGCCCTTTCTGCGCCCGTGCTAAGGCTCTGCTCAAGGAACATGGATTAGATTACGAAGAAATTACTTTAGGTAAGGATATTACCACACGCTCTTTACGAGCAGTTACAGGTGCAACAACAGTCCCCCAAGTCTTTATCAATGGTAAATTAATTGGCGGTTCTGAAGCACTAGAAGCTTACTTCGCAGCGAAGTAGGTTTAATGGGGTAGCACATTTTTTCATGTTGGCTGTTAACTGTTGACGGTTGACAGCCAACAGTCTTTTGTGTTAGCACATCCCCTTTTAGGGGTAGGATGATTTTATTGACACTCCCTTGCCTAAAGGCGAAGGGATTCTTGGTTCAACGAGTCCACTTAGATTAGACCCCTTGCGGTATCTAAACTAGAGGTGGTTCTCTCCTCAAGCGTTACTTTCCGAGTGCCCCTCGGTAGTGGATTACTCCAAAATTTGTTTGAGTTAATTCTGTGTCGTCTAGCCCCCATGTACGCGAAGCGTCTCGCAGAGAAGATTTTACCTATTCCTGGGCAGGAACTAGAACTATGGAATAGAACCCCATATCTTCAATTGTCAAGGTACAGATTGCCGCTAGGCAGTTAGGTTTTTATACAGGTTGATTACCGTTCCTGTTAGACTTAATTTTATCAAAACCTGACCCAGGCGTAAACACCTCAAACCGTTTTCGTCCCTTGCCTAAAGTACGTAATACGGCGCTACGCGCCTGTTACTCAAGGGTTTTCAACGAGTGTTTTAATAAATATATTTTATTTTGATTAAATTTAGATGCTTTGTGACTTGCCGTAGGCTACCACTAAGGACGCAAAGGAAGAAACAAGTTAAGAATTATTCGCTGGAAGTTTACAAAGAATTGGCATTACATGGCGATCGCGTAAAATGAATCTTGATTAAATTACCAGTGATTATAAATACAACATGTTTGCCAGAATCCGCCGTTTTTTGCGTCAATTTTTTAATAAATCAAGAAAAATCAACAACGAACCACTAAATAAAGTGAGTTTGATTGTGATTATTTTCATTGATATTTTTATCTTAGTTAATGTTTTTGTCGGACTGGATGATATTAGTAGATGGCATATCAGTCCCAGTGAAGCTTATCCATGTTATTCGGAGTGGCAAAACTACCGGGGAAAAAATACTAAAGATAAGGATTATGAAATTGTCAAGCTTTCATTTTTTTATAGTGGAAACACTAAGTATAGTTTTCAGCAAAATTATCAACAAGCACAAATAGGACATCTCGGCGAAGTTGATGGAACATGTTTAAAGTATGGCGAGTATAAAGATAAGATTAACAATCCGCAAAATCAGCAAATCATCAAAACTATTGAACAAAAACAAACGCAAATCAGTAGATTAGAACAAACCAATCGCGATATTCGTGCTAAATATGATTCTACTCTCTTAGAAAAAATTGCAGGTCAGCCCCGCGAACAATCAATTAATCAAGTCAGTGCTGAAAAAGCTAAACAAGAGTTAGATAAAAATAACAGCCGAATTTCTACACTGAAGCAGGAAAATTCTAATCTGCAAAATCAACTATTAACTAAATCAGAAAGTACTGGTTTTCTTACATTTATTAAAGATGAAAATCAATTTTTAGAAGTCGAAAAAGGTTATAAAAAAGCATCGTTTTGGTATCCAAGTATTCAACTTGGGTTTCAGTTACTTTTTTTGCTACCGCTAATTATTATTGCCTTATCGGTTCATAGATTTGCCGAAGGAAGAGGATATGGGCTAATTTCTCTAATTAGCTGGCATTTGCTAGTTATATTTTTTATCCCTCTGTTAGCGAAAGTATTTGAATTTTTACAAATTGGGGCAATATTCCAATTTATTTTTGATATTATTAGCCAGATTTTTGGCGGATTACTTTTCTTAATTAATTATGTTTATATCTTGCTGATTCCACTTATTGGTTTTGGAATTATCAAGTTTTTTCAAAAATTTGTCTTTAACCCTAAAGTCCAAGCAGCCAACAGAGTTCAAAAATCACTTTGTGTCAACTGTGCTAAAAAAATTCGGCGTAGCGATTCCTACTGCCCCCACTGCGGTTATTATCAATATTTAGAATGCGAAAACTGCCATAATCTCACTTATCAACATTTGCCGTACTGTAAACATTGTGGAACTTTTCAAAATTCTAGTAAAAGTATTCACTAGTGATAGATGACATTGAATACTTGATTGAAATAAATTACCAGTAGGGGCATAGGAAATAAGGTAACTAGTCAAAGTTCAAAAATATTATGCAAAGTCTCAAAAAACCAAATCAAGGAAGTCCATCGTTTTTTTCTTTTCTGAAAAATTTATTGATTGCCCGTTGGCGATCGCTCTTACTCCTCTTGATAGGAGTATATTTACCTTTGCAGGTGTTTGAAATTTTGGCTGTTGAGGTATGGAAAAATGGAGATGGCTTTCCGTGGGATGTGGCTACTTTATTGGCGGTTCACTCTACACAAAACCCACAATTGGATGTTTTAGCAGTAATGCTGGCTAGAATTGGTTCGCCTTTCACAAGCAGTATAATTGCAGCTGTCATCGCACTAATACTACTACTGCAAAAACGGTGGCGATCACTAGCTTATGTACTCACGCTTTCAATGGGAAGTGTCATCATCAGCCGCATAGGTAAGGAATTAATGCATCGAGTCCGTCCTCATTTGTGGGACTCCATTGCACCAGAATTGAGTTTTGCATTTCCCAGTGGTCATGCTATTGCAAGTATCACTCTGGTTGCTATTTTCCTCATCTTAAGTTGGGCTACCCCGTGGCGTCGATTAATTTTCATCTTCGGTAGCTTATATGTAATAGCTATTGCATGGTGTCGTCTTTATTTAGGCGTTCATTTTCCTAGTGATATTCTTGCCGGTTGGATGCTTGCATCAGCTTGGGCAATTGGTGTGAGTTTAATTATCAAGCCTTATTTAACTACAGCCAAATTTGTGGATCAACAACCCGCCAAAGAAGAAACTACCTTACTACCAGAAGAAAAAAAATTGCTCAGCTAATATGCATCGAAAGTTGCATATTCTTTAGTTAAAAGCCTGAGTTAAAACTTCTCTATTTTATCATTTGTTCCTTGATTATTGCTATCAAAAACAATTAGTTTTCACAACTTAAGCCAATAATCAAAGGATTTTCTAAAAAATCACGCCAATAATCTTGTGGATAATCTTCTATGGCTTTCGGAGGAATTTCTATAGAATGCCATGTCACTTTTTTAAATCCAGCTTCCGTAGCAGCCCATTCATAAACCAACTGACTCAAGCCAAAATATTTAAGTAAAAAAGGTGGTTCTGTATGAAATTCAGCTTCAGAATAATAGCCTTCTGAAAATTTTTCTTGTTTCAAAACTGTCATCCCATATTTGGTATAGTTAGACTTGTTCAAACAAAAGTCTGGATGAATCGTCACGGCAACCAAACGTCCATTTTCTACTAAATTATTCCGAATTTTTTGAAACATTTTTAGTAGATGTTCTCTATTTTCTGCGTAATTCAAAAGATAAATTGCAGTTACTAAATCAAAGTTACCAAGTTTGGGGAGTTTAACAATATCAAACGCTTGATACTCAATACCCAGTGGGTGATTCTGTTCTTGCTGGCGTGCAAGACCGATCATTTCTTCGGATATATCTACACCAACAATTTTTGCAGATCCTCCTTTTCTCAATAACCTGGTATAAAAACCTGTGCCACAAGCTAAGTCTAAAATAGTTTTTTCTTGAAAATTGCCAAGTATATTAAAGAACATAAAATTTTCAACTATTGGTAATGTAGCTTTATTTTTGTACTGCTCGTAGGTACTACCAATAGTGTCATATTGCTCAGTCATAATATTCTCAACTAAGTACGTATAAATAAATCAGCATACAGCATATTTCAGGTAAGAGACTTCCAAATAAAAAAATATTCCACAGAAGATTGTTGACCCTTCTCCTATGGTCGCCGCTACGCGTAGCTTGCTTCCACGTAGTGGTACGACTTCGCTCAGGGTCAAGGCTGAGCGGAGTCGAAGCCTTGACTGTTGATGGTTGACAGTCAACAACCCCAAGCGAAATAATTTATTTTTTGGAGTTACCCTAGTCAATCAATACTTTGGATACCAAAATTTTAAGCCTTCTTAGTTGGTGCGTTAGTTACTCGCGCATCTACAATATCTTGCGGTACATTCGGGATAAACCAATTCACTTCACCAGATTTCAAAATTTTAGTACCGGCTTGATTGAATTCTATCACCCCGGTATCTGGATTTGTCTTTAAAACTAAGTTCGTTCCGTTGGGAACCTTAATCACCACACCACCAGCTAATTCTTCCTGTTGTCCCCCTATACCAGAAGCGATCGCTGTAACATCATTTGGTAAATAAACTCCCTTGCAATTCCATCTATCTTGGGTTGTCTGACCATTACCAAGAAAATACAGTGCGGCCCCTTCGGAGTATTCATCATCATCAACATCTGGTTCGGGGCCGTAGATAGCTAGAGTCTTTCCTGTTTGATTGCTACATTGACCCCAGTCGATTCCCGATTCAAAGGCATATTTTTGCAACTCTAATTCATTGATTTTTTGGTCAATTTGCTCTGATGTTGCGCCATCTAATTGAGTGTGTGTTTCTTTGAGAGTTTGCAAATTATTTAACTCTTCAGTCAAATTTATATAATCAGGATTTTCCGAATATTTTGGGCGATCGGCTAAGGAAGGTTCAGCAAAGACTAGATTTAGAAGTAATAAAACCGCCATCAAAAAATATTTAAAGATTTTCATGTTTTGCTTCCAAGTTTTCAAGATTGTAGTTGATGACATTTTAAACACAATCGTCAACATCCTCACTCATCTTAAATCTTAAATCTTTCTCAAAAATCACCCCTAAGTCATCGGTTTTTTGGGAGATTACAAATATTAATTTCAATTTTGCATATCATTTAAACTGTTTTTTGCAAATGTCAAATCAGAAGTTAATATAATACCCGTACATTACCAATACTAATCTAGTTATTTATCCTATTTATCTTGCTATACAATTATTTCAGCTTCTCGAAAAATTAAATTCCAATAATTCCTAGCGATTAACTGGGTATTATTTTTAACTTGTTTTTAACTATTGTTCTAATTTTCATGA
The DNA here is from genome assembly GCF_014222165.1 of Nostoc sp. 2RC. Taxonomy (NCBI): domain Bacteria; kingdom Bacillati; phylum Cyanobacteriota; class Cyanophyceae; order Nostocales; family Nostocaceae; genus Nostoc; species Nostoc sp. 2RC. Next base: position 1,841 of record NZ_JACKZU010000320.1, on the reverse strand, counting down.
GCAAAAATTATTTTGAAATATCATGCTGATAAAAATTAAGTCCAGATTTTTATGAATACTTGATTGTAAGAAATACATCGGGTAGTATTAAATCCATCTAGAGAAATAAAACTAAAGATATAGGTATGTAAATCCAAGATATATCCATATCTATAAGTCGAAATCGGCAACTGGCAAAGAAAGATTTTACTCAAAAACTAGGGTTAATTCCCGCAACTCTATCGATATATGTGTCTTTTAAAGAGATTAAAACTTGCTCAATGAAAACAGAAAAATCATCCCATCAAAGTATTTATGGTTTAAAACCAGATTGTCTTTCTTTTTCAGAAGTATTGGCCCAATCTTTTGCTGTGATTGCACCGACGACGATACCAGCATCTAATATTGGTTTAATCGTTGCACTTTCAGGAAACGGGACTTGGCTGAGTTTTCTGATTGGTTTGATGGGGTTGTTATTTGTCAGTATCAACATCAACCAATTTGCTAGTCGTTCGGCTTCTCCAGGTTCGCTATATTCTTATATTTCCAAAGGACTTGGTTCCACAGCAGGTGTAATTTGTGGTTGGAGTTTGGTGCTGGCTTATTTATTTACAGGCATGTCTGTTTTGTGCGGTTTTGCCAACTTCAGCGGTGCTTTAATTGGTCATTTGGGCATTCATCCCTCCAGTATTACATTGTTGGCCATCGGTGCAGGGATTTCCTGGTATGCAGCCTATAAAGATATCCAACTTTCAGCTGTAGCAATGCTGTGGATGGAAGCAGCTTCAGTCCTATTGATTGCAATCTTATGCATAATAATTTGGGCACACAAAGGTTTTGCATTGGATATGTCCCAACTAACCCTCTCTGGTACAACTCCAGGTAGTGTGGCCACAGGACTGGTATTGGTAATGTTTGCTTTTTCTGGCTTTGAAAGTGCCACATCGCTTGGGGATGAAGCAAAAAAACCATTACAAACAATCCCTAAATCTGTAATGGGTAGCGTCATCCTCGCCGGTCTGTTCTACGTTTCAACGACTTATATAGAAGTCTTGGGGTTTAGTGGTACTGGCGTCTCCATAACTCAAATCGAGGAACCTCTGGGTTTTTTATCCCAACAGGCGGGAGTTGGCTTTTTGGGACAACTTGTAGGTTTGGGTGCGTTATTTAGCTTCTTTGCTTGCATCCTTGGCAGTATTAACCCAGCCGCTAGGATCTTTTTCCTAATGGCACGTCATGGTTTATTCCATTCCTCATTGGGAACAGCACACTCATCCAACAAAACCCCCCACGTTGCAGTCACGATGTGTTCCTTGATTACATTTTTCGTGCCTGCTGTCATGTCCCTATTTAACATCAAGTTATTCGAGAGTATGGGTTATTTGGGGGCAATTTGTAGCTACGGATTTTTAACGGTGTACATTTTGATTTCCGTCGCAGCACCAGTTTATCTATACAAAATTAGGAAACTCCAACTACGAGATATCGTGTTTTCCATTCTCGGAGTTGCATTCATGACGATCCCCGTTTTAGGCAGTGTGGGAATTCCTGGGAGTACACTTTTCCCCGTTCCCGAAGCTCCCTACAATATTTTTCCCTACTTGTTTTTGTTATACATATTTGCCACTTGTGGGTGGTTCATCATCAAAAGACTACGTTCTCCAAACTTGGTTGTGAAAATGCGCCAAGGTATCGAAGAAATTCACACCAGATTCAGCAATACCAGGAATTGATTGGTGAAGTGGGGCATGGGACATTGGGCACTTGTACTGAGCGTAGCCGTTGGCGCAGCCTCTCGCAGAGAAGTATGGGGTATTGGGCTTTTTAGGAAGTGTGGGAGGAAGGAGGGGGAAGCATAAATT
>NZ_JACKZU010000031.1:0-34561 GCF_014222165.1 Nostoc sp. 2RC | reverse complement strand
ACCCGAAGGGTTTTTCCCCAATCCCCCACTCCCCAATCCATTCAATATGTACTAAAATCAAGGACTTGAGTCACAAAGAGAGCAATCATGGCATCCATCCGCGAGTTGCACGAACAGCTAGTAAAAAAAGAACGTTCTGCTGTTGAAATTACCCAAGAAGCTTTAGAGCGCATTCAAGCGTTAGAGCCGAAACTGCACAGTTTTTTATGTGTGACGGCAGAACGGGCATTAGAGCAGGCGGGTACTGTGGATGCCAAAATCGCTGCTGGAGAACAAATCGGACTGCTAGCAGGGATTCCAGTGGGGATTAAGGACAATATGTGTACCAAGGGCATTCCCACCACCTGCGGCTCCCGGATTTTAGAAAATTTTGTGCCGCCTTATGAATCAACAGTGACACAAAAACTGGCTGATGCTGGAGCGGTGATGGTGGGTAAAACTAATTTAGATGAGTTTGCGATGGGTAGTTCCACAGAAAACTCTGCCTACCAAATTACGGCTAACCCTTGGGATTTGTCACGAGTTCCTGGTGGTTCTTCTGGTGGTTCTGCTGCTGCGGTAGCAGCCGAAGAATGTGTGGTTGCTCTCGGTTCTGATACTGGGGGTTCCATTCGTCAACCTGCATCTTTTTGCGGTGTTGTGGGAATGAAACCAACTTATGGCTTGGTTTCGCGTTATGGTTTGGTGGCTTATGCTTCATCTTTAGATCAAATTGGGCCATTTGGAAACACAGTAGAAGATGCTGCGATATTATTGAGTGCGATCGCAGGTTACGATCCCAAAGATTCCACTAGCCTCAAAGTTTCCATTCCCAACTACGCTGCTCACTTAAAACCAGACTTTAAACCAAGAGGCCAACTGAGAATTGGTATCATTAAAGAAACTTTTGGCGAAGGTCTAGATTCTGTAGTAGAACAAGCTGTTACCAAAGCTGTTGACCAACTACAAAGCTTGGGAGCAGAAATTCATATAATTTCGTGTCCGCGCTTTCGTTATGGCTTGCCAACTTACTACATCATCGCTCCATCGGAAGCCTCAGCTAACCTAGCTCGTTACGATGGCGTTAAATACGGTTATCGAGCCGCTGATGCCGATAATCTGCTATCGATGTACACCCGTACCCGTGCCAATGGTTTTGGCACAGAAGTCAAACGCCGGATTATGATTGGCACTTACGCCCTTTCTGCTGGCTACTACGACGCTTATTACATAAAAGCTCAAAAAGTCCGGACACTGATTAAGCAAGACTTTGAAAAAGCTTTTGGTAAAGTTGATGTGTTAGTTTGTCCCACATCTCCCACAACAGCATTCAAAGCAGGGGAAAAAACTACTGACCCCTTGAGCATGTATCTAAATGACTTAATGACTATTCCCGTCAATCTTGCTGGCTTACCTAGCATCAGCTTGCCATGTGGTTTTGACGATGGAGGATTACCCATAGGATTACAGCTAATTGGTAATGTACTACGAGAAGACCAACTTTTTCAGGTAGCTCATGCTTATGAGCAATCCACCAATTGGCATCTGCGTAAACCGCAAATATCTTAAAAATGGGCATGGGGCATGAGGTAGGGGAAAAGGTTAAAGGTTAAAGGGAAAAGGAATAAATTTAATCTTTCCCGTTTTCCCCGGTTGGTGAGCTTGTCGAACCATACCCCTTTCCCTTTCCCCATGCCCTGTTTGCCTTCACTGATTACTAACTATCGACTGTTGATTGTTATCTTCTGGAGTCACTGATTCAGCTGTCAGGCGTGGATTAAGTGTATGAAGAAGACCAACAGACGCACTTAGTAATAATAAAATATAGGTAATAAGAAGAGGTATATATGTATTGCGTTTTTTATCTAAATTTTTATGAGTATTTTTAGGGTCTTGGCGGACAACATTCGCTATCAGCATGTGCGATAAAGCATTTCCATCTAGGCCTAAGGCATCTCCATAACGACGGATAAATCCTTGGAGAAAAATAGGCTCTGGTAGTTCTTCAAATCGCTGATGTTCTAATGCTTCCAAAACGCCTAATCGAATCATTGTTTTTTCACTTATTTCTTCGATGCGTATGGATTTTTGTTGCCTCACTTGTCGCAAGTGTGTGCTGATTTCCTTTAGTTGCTCTAGTTGAGCTTCGTTTAAGGGTGTCACAGTCTTCTCCTGATATGGACTAACTCTACTTTCATTGATGAAGACTTAAATTTGCATACGTAAATTTACTAAATATTTGATTTTTAGATAAATTTTTTTCGTTATGGCTTAATCGCGCATTTTAAAATGCTAAAGCAGTTATATTCAGTATTTTTTTTGTTATAATATACACTCAAAAAAAGAAAATCGGGGATGAATGAAAAGTGACAAACTGCAATTTATAATACCAGTATTTACACGAATGCTACTCTGGGCTGGGATAATTACGGCATTTAGTTACTTGGGCATTTGTCTATTTCTTTTTATCAGTCAAACTCGATTCATTTTCTTTCCCACTCCTGTGATTGAAAAGACACCGGAGTTTTTTAATCTCCCTTACGAAGAAGTTTGGTTACCTGTAGCTGCAAAAACAGGTAAGTTAGAACGCATTCATGGTTGGTGGATAAAAACTAAGCAACCAAATGCCAAGGTGTTGCTATATTTGCACGGTAACGGTATTAATATTGGCGCAAATGTAGCTCATGCCAATCGATTTTATCAGTTAGGATTTTCGGTATTACTAATTGATTATCGGGGTTATGGCCTCAGTGGAGGTTCTTTTCCCAATGAAAAGCGGGTTTACGAGGATGCGGCCACAGCTTGGAATTACTTGGTACAGCAACAACAAATTTCACCCAGGCAAATTTTTATTTATGGTCATTCTTTGGGGGGTGCAATAGCCATCGATTTAGCAGTGAAACAGCCACAAGCTGCTGGTTTAATCGTGGAAAGCTCTTTTACATCCATCCGCGATTTAATTACTTATCGAAAAAAATTTTGGATGTTTCCTGTAGATTTAATTTTGACACAGCGATTTGAATCGATTAAAAAATTGCCAAACTTAAAAATACCTGTTTTATTCATTCATGGCGTTGCTGATTCAGCTGTACCTTCTTTTATGAGCGAAAAACTTTATGCTGCTGCTCCCGAACCAAAGCAACTATTTTTAGTTCCAACTGCGGAGCATAATAATACCGCAGTAGTAGGAGGTTCAGAATATTTGCAATGGATAGAGTCTTTTGTTAAACAAATTTTAGCAGTAGATAAACTATAAATACTAATATTTTAGGCATTATTGAATAGAGTTCTTGCAAAAGTGCTTTTTGGACTCTTGTGGTCAAAGGGATGCATCTTTATTGGGGAAAGGGAAAATACCAAACCTTTCCCCCTTTCCCCGACTTATGCAAAAAGTCTATGCAACAGGTCTAATATGAGGATGAAAATTAAAAATTCAGAATTCAGAATTCTGACTCCTGAATTCTCTTGCATTATGGCAATTTATAACTACCAATACGTAGATTTAATTTACCTTTGCTGGGGTTTTGGCTGAATACAAATGCGCCTTCTTCTGTTTCTCGACTAGATAAAAAGTCAATTTGTTGTTCTCCTGATTCTGCAACTTCGCCATCAATTACTAACTCAGCAATAATTTGAACTGACTCGGCTGTGCCTCCTCCAGTATTTGCGACTTCAAAAGGTACATAAAATTGCCCATTAATTTCGCGGATCGTCTCTTTTTTACTGACAGAAATAATAGGAGGTTGGTTTTTTTCATTGAGCCAAGTATAAACCACTAAACTCACAATGATGGCTAGAATAAACGAGGCAATAGTGAATGTTACCCACTCAGCAAAAGAACGCTTTGGTTTTTGTTCTGTTTTAGTCATATCGCTAACCTACCAGCTGCGCCGCCAATAGTCGCAGGTAAACCTAACATTAAGGTGTGGTCTAACCACATTGTCCAGGGGTCGCTAAAAGTCAACTTTTGAAAGAACCAGAGCATAAAAGCACCTGCTAGTAGTGATACTAGATAAGACATGATGGTTTCGCTAGATGGTCTTTGGAAAATTCCTTTTTGCTGTCTTCGCTTTCGCTGGTCAGAAAAGCCTGCTTGAAATACAATGCTATAAGAAATCAGCAAAGATGCAGCGATAATTGCTAATTCCCAAAGCGGTGAAGCGGCGGCTGCTAACATGGTAATTTCATCTGTTGGGGCAATGTTAAATGCAACAACGATCGCACCAATTAAAGTTGCACCTATATCTGCTAAAGTGGCATCTATTTCGCTTTCGTTTTTCTTAGCTTTATCATATTTGCCAGGTATTGTTTCCTCGTCGCCATTGCCGTTTCTAGTGTCTCCCAAAAACTGGTTGGCTAATGCTACGCCAAGAGTGAAAGGTACACTTTCAAAAATAATTTTACCTAAAGATTCTCTCAGGGAAGTTTCTAGGGTTAATTCTCGCAATAGTAGCAGCACAAAGGTAGAGCAAATTATTCCAATGGCCATTGCTTCTACAGTATCCATTGCAGCTTGTTGAGCTTCCCAAGTATATCTGCGTTTGCGAAAACCTTCTGTTTGGTTGAGCAAGAAAACCACAATAAACATCAGGGCGATGGCCATCATCATCAGTTGTGGTTTTGCCAGCGATCCAATCCACCATACCTCCATTGTGTACAGTAAAGGTATGCCAAATAAAAAACCTCCACACGCACCGCGAATGATGTCATTAATTTCGCTTTTCCAGATGTTTTTATGACGTTTTGTTGCCACTCCTTGACTTTCCTTTGTTGTGAAAATTTGCTTTCAATGAAAATTGCCAAAGCGATAGGGGCGTATGGTTGTACGCCCCTAAATATCTATTTGCTGATTGTATCGTGACTTTTTCTTCAAAATATATAAATTCTCTATTATCCATCACCTACATTTTAGACTATGGGGTGTTGCACCATTTGGCATCCATCCTAAGATACTATACTTGGCATCATTTTTCTCTCCCTTGATGGAAGTAACAAACAATACATTGCTATTACATTTAGTAGTAACTTAACTAACTGCAAGCCGGAGATAAAACCATGAGTGCCGAAAAAAGAATTGAAGCGACTGCAAAAAATATAGAAGGAAAAATTCAAGAGATTGTGGGTGAAGTAACTGGTAATCCCCAAGATAAAGCTGAAGGACAAGCAAAGCAAGCCGAAGCCCAAGGTATTCACGTTGTAGAAAACATCAAAGATGAGATCAAGAAAGCTTTAAGCTAGTCTAGTTTATGCAATGTAATTCATAATTTTAGTGCAGATTCATTTCAGGTATTTTAACATTAACTACTCCACTAACTTTAATAAAGTGGAGTTTTTTTTTATTTGAGCAAAATTAGCTAACAACTTAGCTCCAATTAGAATTTTTCTAGCGATTTGATTCAATTAATAAGTAGCACGATTAGACACTAAATTCCATATAAAGATAGCGATAATTGCACCAATGACGGCAACAATTATACCAGGGATACTCAGGGATGCGGCAGCCAATTGAAATCTACCAGTCTCTAAAAGAGTAACTAATATTCCGCCAACTACAGCACCTATAATGCCGAGTACCATAGTTGCAATGATTCCACCACCTTGACGACCGGGATAGATAGCTTTTGCTATGGCTCCAGCAATCAAACCCAGAATTATCCAAGCAATAATGTTCAGCATAAATTAATCCATCAGAAAAGTTAATAACTAGCTTAGAAATTACAATACTGTTTTCCTTCTACCATAAGATATAGGTATTTAAGACGAATATAGAATTGAGAATTCCAAATTAATTAAATACGTCAACTGTGTTAACAACAGTGTGACGTATCAGCAATTTATACCAAATTTTCTGCTATAAATGTTTCATGACTTTTAGAGAAGACATCGCAGAAGTTTTTAGTCTCCGTGGTGGTGCGATCGCCACAGGCTTGCAAGGTTAAAGCGGCCGCCTGATTTATACTTCAATCATCCAACGCCAGACAATACGGTTAGGTTAAAGGGGAAAGGGGAAAGGGGAAAGGGTAAAGGTTTCAAATACATCCAAATCCCCTTACCCCTTAACCTTTTCCCAGACCACAAGGGAACTTCATACTGCTTATCCGAACCGTATTGCAACGCCAGAAGCTTTAATGCCTTTACCCTACATCCCTACCTGGGTTGATTTCAAATTCTTTGTAAATATTCAGGTGGTACGCTATCCACTAACCAAACACCATTATCAGAACAATAAAAAAGATAACCAGCCTTATGCATTGCCGCAGCATCTACAATAAAAACCACTGGTTTTCCATGTCTTGCTCCCACGTTCTGGGCTGTGGCAATATCCTTCGATAAATGAACGTGATGACGCGACATTTTGCAAAGTCCTGTTTTCAGAATTGACTCTACAGATTTGTGTCCCGTACCATGATAAAGCTGCTCTGGGGGAACAACAGGTTCCAATTGCAAATCAATTTCTACACTATGTCCTTGATTAGCACGAATCAGAGTACCTGTAGAGTCAAAAGAAAAGCGTTGTTTATCGCTAGATGCAACTACTAGCTGTAATTCCTGATGGCTAATGGGAAACTTGTTTTTCGCACAAGCTGTAAGTAGTTTATCAACAGCAACCCAACCACCGGGAGCCAGTTCAATTCCAATTGCATCTGGTGTATGTCGCAGGTATTTGCTGAGATATTTGCTGATTTTGATGAGCCGAGAATCACTCATTTGATTGTGGTTGGGATTTTGATACTACATTTTTATGTTTATATACTACATCACAATTTTGATTGAGAGTTTTAATTTGTGTAAACTGACATAATTTGTCCGCCCATCAGGAATAATGCCACTGCAATCATGGCAATTAGTGTCAACTTCCCACCAGGAACGAGTGACTGATGGATGCTATGGGAATTTTTTTGTTTTTGACGTTGTTTCCAAGTCATTAATGCTGGAATAATTCCACCCAAAACTGAGATGCTGAATGTTCCTGTGTAATCTAGGGCAGTAAAAAAGATGGTGGGATTGAGGGTACCAAAAGTCATGGGAGGGAAAAGAACTAGCGAATATAAAGGTAGGCGAGTAAAGACTTTACCCGGTGCAATTACAAAAATATCTTTGAACAAATCCAATAAACCGTATACAAATCCAATGAATGATGTGACGATGGCAAACTCCGAAAACACTGATACTAGCACCCCTAACCATTCTCCTGCACCACCGGCTCGCAAAATCTCTAGTGGGTCAAAAAAACTTTTGCCTGTAGATGTGCTGTGTAGAACATCCTGACTGACGCTTGCCAAAATTACAGCATTCCAGGCCAAGAACATGATTAAAGGAATCAAAGAACCAATGAATATAGACCGGCGAATTTTGCTGACATCTCCTTCTAGTTGCGTCACCACCACCGGTACAATGTTTTGATAAAACATTGCTACACACATAACTGAAACTGCGCTACCCAAAGCACTCCAGTTCTGAGTTAAAAATTGGCTACTTTTAACTTGTCCTCCTGCTAGCAATAAAAGTCCCAAAAAAGAAACAATAACAATTCCCACAAAGACGCTGTTTAATTTTTCAACAAACTTTTCTCGCCCGACATACATTACACCACCAAAGATGAGTGTGAAAGCCGTTGTACCCACCCATGTAGGCAATAAGTTCTGCATACCCCAAAAAGTTGCGATCGCATTTCCTAAAATCTCTCCGCCTTGGGTAATGTATGCTACCAACAGAGCATAGTGCATAAACAAATATGCGCTGCTAGCAACTCGCGCCCCCACCTTTCCCAGAGTCTTCTCCACAACTCCTAACAGACTTATACCCAAACGCCCTTCTTGGCGCATGGTATTTAAAGTGACTTCCGCAATCAACAAACCTGAAATTAAAGCGTACAGCCAAACAGCAATCAACCCAAATGTTGACGGTATGATACCCGACGGCAAAGTAACCGCTGGTAGAGCGAGAATCCCAGCACCTACCGTAGTTCCCGCAATCAACGCTGTACTTCCCAATACACTCCCTGGCTGATGATTGAGTTTATCACCATCAAATTGAAGGTGAGAAAAGAACCGAGTTACTTGCTCTGAATCCTTGAAAACAGCCTTCATGAGCGTCATATTGAGTAATTGCACCTAAATTAAGGATGAAATATTAACATGTGTAAACAATTTTAGCAAAAACCTCTGATTTACTTTTTTTTGGGCAGATTTTAGGGGACAAGGGGGACTGGGGAGTTATTATTTTCCCCTGCCCTATCTCCCCAATCCCTTGATTAAGATTGAGAAAACAATTTACCAACTTGTGCCAAATCTACATTTCCACCGCTGATGATGACACCAATTTTGGTTTGTGGTACTGTGACTATACCTTCGAGTAAGGCGGCTGCGGCTAGTACTCCGGTGGGTTCAACGACGATTTTCAGACGTTCCCACAAGAAAAACATGGTGCGAAGAATTGCTTCTTCAGATACGGTCACCATATCATCGACGTAGTGCAAAACTAGGGGAAAAGTAATTTGACCAAGGCTAGGAGTCCGCGCACCGTCAGCTATGGTGTTGGGATTTTTGACAGTTTGCAGGGTTTTGCTATGAAAGGAACGGGTGGCATCGTCGCCCAGTGTGGGTTCTACGCCGATGACTTTACAATCAGGTAAAAGTGCTTTAGTGGCGATCGCACTACCAGAAAGTAAGCCACCACCGCCACAACAAACTAACACCAAGTCTAATTCCCCAACTTCTTGAATTAGTTCTAAAGCTGCTGTACCTTGTCCTGCAACCACATGGGGATGATCGTATGGCGGAATCAGTGTGAGATTCTTATCGCTTGCTAAATTTTGGGCTAATTGTTCCCGGTTTGTTGTTTGGCGATCGTACAAAATTATCTCTGCACCATAACTGCGGGTGGCAGTTTGCTTAACAGTTGGTGCATCCTCAGGCATAACAATGGTGGTGGGAATATTTAGTAATTGTCCAGCTAAGGCGATGGCTTGGGCATGATTTCCCGATGAATAAGCGATAACGCCTGTTTGTTTTTGTGCTGGCGATAGTTGCGCTAAGGCGTTGTATGCACCTCGAAATTTAAACGAACCGGTGCGTTGAAAATTTTCGCACTTAAAAAACACTTGGCTATGAGTGCGATGGTCAACAATTCTAGAAGTCAGCACGGGTGTGCGGTGGGCAATTCCCAAAAGGCGCGCTTGTGCTGCTTGGACATCGGTTATGGTGACAAAGTTATGTTCTGGCATTGATGATAGCTTAAATATTCTTGCTCTTGTTTATATATCAATACGCTTGGGTTAAGAAAGCTTTTCTGTGAAGACAAGGGAACTCTTAATATGGGAAAGAAAAAACGTGTAAGGGAAAAACTAAAATCAGTTAATAGTATAACTATTGAAGGATAGCGATTATTGATTACTATCTTGAGGATGCTCAATTACCTCACTGCGGTAAGATGTGTGCTTACTATTTCAACCTTTATTATGTTTACAAAAGAGAAATTCCAGTTAAGTTAACGAGGTCAGGAATGGCAATTCAATTGAAAATTCCCAATCTTAAAGGTGATGATTGCGCCAAGAAAATAACTAAATCTATTCAGACTATGGAATCTGATGCCAAAATAGATGTGAACGTTGATACAAAAACCGTAACTGTAGACACTGCAGCTTCTGAAGAGTCAATTAAACAGATAATTCAATCTGCTGGTTTTACAATAGAAGGCTATTAAGCAACTAATTACTAATTCGTAATTATTGGGTCACACCAGGCTAAAATCTTCGATGTGTGGTTTTAAATTAGTTGGGAATTTAAAACCCAACTAATTCAATTCCAGGTTACGAATTATTTGAATTGGTTATTGAACAGAATAAAGGCGTCAGTCGTCAGAATTCAGCTTGGGAATTCTGTACGACTGGCGGATAGTGTAGCGTAAAACCTGCGGCATAGAAACTCTTAGAGACGCTACGCGAACGCTTAGAGCGACGTAGGAGCGTCTGAACAATTGGGTTTAAGACCGGGTGAACGAAATTTTGTGTGGGATTTCTAGCTAAGTATCCAAAAAATTACCCTCCACACTTCCCACACTCCCCACACCTTTTTTCGCTCACCCTTTAAGACCCACACTAAATTTTCAATTTGGTTGTCTTCTCCCAAGGGGAGACGCTACGCGAACAATCAGTGGCGGGTCTGAATCCCCCACTGAAAGATTGCTGAATTCAGAATTCAGAATTCTTCTTCAAGATTTTTTAAGTTCGTGCATACTTCTGACAACTTTTGTAACTAAATTTCTGGGTGTAAATCTGACGCTTTGAGTCAATATCTTATTTCTCATCCCAGGAATAACAACAGTTTTGTTTGTCATTAAACCGCGATAGCCAATCTTAGCAACGGTTTCTGTCTTCATCATTCTGTTAACACTGGCAATTTTTGAGTCTTCCATTGCAGCTGTTTGCTGAAATTGAGAGGCTGTAGGCCCTGGACAAAGAACAGTGACGCTAACACCTGTACCTTCTAATTCATTAGCGATCGCTTCTGAAAATGATAATACATAAGCTTTAGTAGCGAAATAAACTGCCATGAGAGGCCCCGGTTGAAAAGCAGCAGCTGAGGCAACGTTTAATATTTTTCCATAATCCTGTTCGAGCATATCTTTGAGGAATAATTTAGTTAAATGAGTCAAACTCACTATATTTACCTGTAACATTTTTAGTTCAGTGGTGAGGTCTGTTTCACTAAATGTTCCGTAAGTACCAAAACCAGCATTATTAATCAGTACATCAATTTTGATAGATGCTTGCTGTAGTTCTGTAAAAATTTCTTCTGGTGATGTTGGTATCGATAAATCCTTAGCAAAAGTTTTGACGAAAATATTAAATGTTTTAGGCAATTCTTCTGCAATTTCAGTCAGTTTTTGTTCGTTTTTATCTACTAATACAAGATTATAATTATGGCGAGCAAAAATCTGGGTAAATTGGTAGCCGATTCCATTAGCTGCACCAGTAATCAAAGCAGTTCTTTTGTGTTGAATTTTTGATGTTGTATTCATTAAAATGCTGAATTTGAGTTAATTAATTGAAGTACAGTAATATATAAGCCAGTATATTATTCACAAATATAAAAATATGTATCTATATCAACAAGATCCCCGACTTCTTTAAGAAGTCGGGGATCTAAAGATGTAAAAAATGACTTTACACAAACAATTGCGTAAACTCATACATTAAATCCACCCTACCTTTACGTAACATGGCAGGATCTAATCTTTCAGTGGTGTTGCAAGTCATTAAAACAACTAATCGTTGCTGCATTTGAATACCAGAATCATCAATTATACTCTGATATAAAGTACCATCTAGCAAACTCAGAATGTGTTCAGTTTTATTATTGTATTGCGCTACTTCAGATGCACGATTTTGGGCTAAATTATCGGCTTCATTGATTACTATACAAATTCGCTCTAAGTAAGTAGGTGGCACAAAGTTGGTGATGGCATCATGATCTAAAATGAAAATTACAAAACCCAAAGGTACGAGAATTTCCTTTGCTACTGCTTGTGTCCAAGCTGTTTTTCCAGTCCCTGGTTCTCCATGTACAACAACTGCTAACTGATTTTGATTGAGAATTGTTTGCTGTACAGAATCGGTAAAGTTTTGGATATCTTCTGGAAATGTGCGAATGGGAAATTGACTGTGGACTTTGCCTACACGACTTTGATATCCACTTAGCATTACTGCTAAGTCGTAAGTTGCTTTGTTAATTAATGGCGCTAAATTTCTTGCCATTAAAGTATATTGGCGTCGTCCGCGATCGTAAGGATCGATTTGTAACCAAACGTCATATTGAGACCAATAGGCATAAACAGTATTGATGACATCTAAGCGTTCCCAACTAAAAAACTTTTCTACAGGGAAGTAAAAATCTCTTTCTGAGTAATATTGGGTAATAATATCAGGACGAGCCAACAATTGTAAGACACGCAGTACAGTAATTTCTTGCAATCGATTGAGAACATAATCAATGGGAATGCTACTGCGACTGACAAATTGAACTATCGGTGTTTCCGTACTCAAAACATCTTTGTAGCGATGATCTGGTGATTGAGGATCTGGTGTGATGTAATTCCAAAATTTTTCAATTTCGTAACGCGTATTATCAGATACGACATTGAGTAAATTAGCCCACCATGCATAATTATGTCGTCCTAAAATATCAGCAAAATTACTTGCTAAATTCAAACCTTTTTGAGTTAATTCCCGTGAATCATGAGATATTAAATGCCATAAAAAGCCCCAGTCTAATTCTCGGTGAAATGGCCGCCAACCGCTAGCAAGTAAGCTTTGACGAGTATTATTTACAGGGCTGCCATCATTACTTCTATAATAATCAAAATCCATATTTATCTAGTTATGTAGCGTTATCGAGCTATTTTGTGCTGAACTAGGAGATTTTGCAAAAATTCTCTCGTAATATCAACTAATTGCGTACAAATGTTAAGTTTATTTTCACCGTACTGTACTGGCTAGCAAGTTTTTTTAATGTAACTCATATCATTTGTATTATACTATAATACAAATAGATTACTTATGTCAATTGCATCTTGTATAGCGGTGCTTTAAGGCTTTAGCCCGGTCACGCTACTACTAGCGTGTCAAGGCTAAAATGGTGTATTAATAAATTCTTGTGGGGTGGGCATCCTGCCCGCCGGGACGGGTGAGGACACGCATCCCACAATAAAATATATTGCAATATTTAGGGGCTACTACTTAATATTTATAGGCTTTGAAAATTGATAGGTTATTTAAATCAACCACATCAATGTTGCGATATAAATAAGCTAGGACTTACGCACGAGTCACCGAAAAACGTAGACGCGGAGCGGCTTGCCGTAGGCTACCACAGAGGCACAGAGTTCACACAGAAATGAGAGTTTGAGAGATATTTTGCGTAAGTCCTGTAAGCATTAGATCGAAGGTAATTATATTAAGTAGCCGCTATACTCAAGTTGAGTATTTGCCATTAATTTCTATGTAACCTTCTGAAAGATCGCAACCCCACACAGTTGCAGCAGCTTCGCCAATATTCAAGCTAACATGAATATGTACTTTGTCTTGGGACATAATTTGCCGCAGTTGTTCAAGGTTTTCTGGGCTTAAAGTATCAGGATAAACTCTCACATTATCAAATCTGATAACAACCTTTTCGGAATTGATTTCTTGTTCAGTTTCACATTTGCCGATAGCCATAGCAACTCTTCCCCAGTTGGGATCTGCGCCATAGATGGCGGTTTTTACTAATGGTGAATTGACAATTGCTTTAGCTACTTTTTTCGCTTGTGCATAGTTAATTGCAGAATCCACAGTTACCTCAATAATCTTAGTAGCTCCTTCTGCATCTTTAGCAATTTTGAGAACTAATTCATGTGCAACTTCTTGCAAAGCATTAGCAAAATCTTCTAGTGGAACTTCCCCTGCTAAACCATTTGCTAAAATTACGGCGGAGTCGCTTGTAGAAGTGTCAGTGTCTACACTCAAGCAATTAAATGTTTTATCGATGGTAGAACGAAAAATCGAACGCAGACTATTTGCTTCAATAGCAGCATCAGTAAAAAAGAAAGTTAGGAGGGTAGCCATATTCGGCTCAATCATACCGACGCCTTTGGCAATTCCCACCAGATTCGCATTTCCGATTTGACGTGTAGCTAATTTTGATACTGTATCGGTGGTCATAATACCACGGGCTGCGGCATCAAAATCAACAGCAGTCAATTTTTTCCCGAATCCTGATAAACCAGCGCGGATTTTTTCAATGGGGTAACGTCTACCAATGACACCTGTGGAAGCTATGACAATATCATGTGCAGCAATTCCAGTTTCAGCTGCAACTAATTGTAAAACTTCTTGAGCGTCAGCAATACCAACAGCACCATTAGCGACATTTGCATTTTTAGAAATAACAACAATTGCTTGTGCTTGTGAATCCTTTAAATTATCGCGGCTAATAGTAACACTCGGCCCAGCAAACAGACTTTGAGTGAAAACTCCATCAGCCACACAAGGAACTGCTGATTTAATCACAACAAAATCATCTGTTGTATCTCGGATACCCAAGTTAGTAATAAATGCACTAAATCCTTGGGGTGTAGAAGATGTAGTTAATGACATTTTTTCTATTTAATCATCAGAATAAAGAATTGGTGAATTCAAAAGCCAGAATTCAGTAAATTGAATTACGGAATAATCAACGTCAAACATCATAAATTTTTAAGAAAGTGTTGGTTTAAAAACCTGACTTTCTGATTTTGATTCCTAAATTCACCAATTCTGAGTTCTAATTATCTCAGTTTTTGGAACTGACACAAGCTAACAAACTATAAATCAGGCAAGGTTAGGGTGAATGTCGTCCATCCATTGCTGCTTTCTACTTCAATGGTTCCTTGCAGTTGTTCCACTAACTTTTGTACTATGGGTAGACCTAATCCTGAGCCACCTTGATTCCAGATATCTGCATGAGGAAGGCGATAGAATTTTTCAAAGATGCGTGGTAATTCTATTGCCGGAATTTCTGTTGAGTTACTGATACTAATAATAGTTCTTGGGGGTGTTTGTGAAGAATTTTGATGTACATTGAAGATAATTTCACCGCCCGCAGGTGTATATTTACAAGCATTATTGAGCAATTCACCTAAGATTCGTTCTAAACTAGTACCGTCTGAGAATAATGGGGGAAGATTAGCAGGAAGATTTATTTGTAGAGTTTGCTGATGTTCTTGAATACGGATTTGAAATGGCTCAATCACCCAAGGTAGCCACTGTTGTAACAACAGTGCATCTGGTGTAATTATGAAGTAGGATGAGCTTTCTAGGCGTTGTAAGTCTAGTAAATCGTTGATTAGTTCTAGCTCGCGATCGCACTCGGCATCCATTAATTGTAGATAGTGTTGAGTTTCATCAATATCAGTATTACTTTGTAACATTTGAATCATGACTTTGATGTTACTCAGAGGCGATCGCAACTCATGAGAAACTAAACTCAAGAAGTCATTTTTGAGTTGATTTATTTCTTCTAATTGACTCACAAGTTGTTCTTGTTCTATTTGCTTTTGTCGCGCTTCAATGGCCCGTTTACGTTCAGTAATATCTCGAAATATCAACACAGCACCGGTAATATTATCTTTGTCATCTTTAATTGGTGCAGCACTATCATCAATTGGTATTTCTGCGCCGTCTCTGGTAATCAAAACCGTTTCCGTTGGTAGATTGACAATACTACCATCTTGAAGGACTTTGACAATGGGATTTTCAATTGGGTGGTGAGTTTCTCCATTGGCAATATTAAATACTTCTGATGAACTTTTCCCAAAAGCCTCTTCCTGTTTCCATCCAGTCAAATTTTCAGCCACAGGATTCATAAAAGTTATCAATTCTTGTAAATCGCTAGCAATCACACCATCGCTGATACTTTTTAAAAGTGCATCCAGCCATTTTTTATTTGCTTTTAGTTGTTTTTCTAAACCGTGTTTCACTAAAGTGATCTCAATATTAGTTTGCAATTCTTTTTCTTTAAACGGCTTGATTAAATAACCAAATGGCTCAGTTATTTTCGCTCTTTGTAATGTGGTTTCATCTGCATAAGCCGTCAAATAAATTATTGGGATATCCAATTTTTTCGAGATTTCTTCAGCAGCTTCTATGCCGTCCATTTTGCCTTTTAACCTAATATCCATTAGCACCAAATCCGGTAAAATTTCCACAGCTTTATTAATGGCTTCTTCTCCAGAAGAAGCTATGGTAGGAACCAGATAACCAAATTTCTTTAATCGATACTGTAAATCTTTGGCAACAATAGCTTCATCTTCTACAACTAAAATTTTGGCGTTTGTCATATTAAAGGTTTTTTATTTTTTATATAAAGGGAAATTTCAACTGGCATTGGACTCCATTTTCACCTGTGATATTGATAGTTCCGGCCAACTGGTAGGTAAGAGCATCGACTAACTGTAAACCTAATGATGCTATTTTTTGTAAATCAAAGTCTGGAGGTAAACCAACACCGTCATCGCTAACTTTCAGAATCAAATTATTATCATCGCTGAGATAAAGTTGAATACAAATTGAACCGTTTGTATTTGCGGGAAATGCATATTTTAAGGAATTAGATACAAGTTCGTGAATAATTAAGCTACAAGGAATAGCTGTATCTAAACCTAGTAAAACATCCTCAGTAATATTGATGTTTACAGCTATATTATCTTCATTGACTTCATATGCAGTGAATAAACTTGCCACCAAATCTTGGGTATATTCCCTAAAATTAATCCTTGCTAAATCTTGGGATTGATACAATTTTTCGTGAATCAGAGCTATTGATGCAATTCGTTGTTGACTTTGTTGGAAGATTGCCAAATCTTGTTTATCTGTGATATACGCAGATTGCAAATTGAGCAAACTGGAAATTACCTGTAGATTATTTTTTACCCGATGATAAATTTCTTTTAATAAGACCTCTTTTTCTAAAAGTGATGCTCGAATTTGCTCTTGGGAATGCTTGCGATCGCTAATATCTTCGATGACAGCAATAAAATACTTTGGCTGTGCGTTAGATTCACGCATTAAAGATACAGTGATGTTAACCCAAACAATGGAATTATCTTTGCGGAAATAGCGCTTTTCCATTGAAAAAGTGGGAATGCGATCTGCTAAAATATCCTCAACATATTTTAGGTCAGCTTCAAGATCCTCTGGATAAGTAATATCTTGGAAAGTTAGCAATTGTAGTTCTTCGAGTGTATAACCAAGAATATCACAAAGCCTTTGATTAACTAATAACCATCTTCCATTTATTGCCACATGAGCAATGCCGACAGCAGCCTGATGAAATGCACACCGGAATCGCTGTTCGCTTTCCCGCAATGCTACTTCTATTCGTTGACGCCGAGTAATTTCTGTCTGTAATGATTGATTAATTCTAGTTAATTCTGCTGTGCGTTCCTCAACTATGTTTTCTAATTGATTAAGTAAGCTACTGAGTGCCTCCTCTGCTTGCTTGCGCTCAGTTATATCAGTATGGGAGCCTGCCATCCTGACTACATCGCCGTTTTCATCCCACAGTCCTTGACCTCGATTTAAAATCCATTTGTAACTACCGTCTTTACATAAAACTCGATGCTCGGTAATGTAAAAAGGTGTTTTCTTAGCAAAGTGATCTTGAACTGCTTGTGTTACCCAATTGACATCGTCGGGATGAACTCGTTTTAACATTTCATCTAAATGGTTAGAAATTTCATGGTCTTGGTAACCAAGCATTTCCTTCCAACGAGTCGAGAAAAAAACTTCATTAGTTTTAAGATTCCAGTCCCAAATTCCATCATTATTACCACGTAAAGCTAATTGCCAGCGTTGTTCGTTTTCTCTTAAAATTTCCTCAGTACGTTTGCGCTCAGCAATTTCCTTTGCTAGTTGGCAGTTGGCTGTCTCTAGTTGAGCAGGACTCGGTAGAGCTAATGCCTGGGGTATTAATGGTACAAGTTCTAAAGCGGTAACTACTGAGACAAAAGCGGTAACAGCTTTAATTAACCCTGATAGCCAATAAGTAGGATACCAAAGCGTCCACACATCCATTAAATGAGTTGTGCCGCAAGCAACAATGAATGTGCTAAACATCAGGAATATCCAGTCAAAAGGCACATCTCTTCGTTTGCGAACAAAATAAACTAACATGACTGGAATTGAATAATAAGCAAGTGCAGTTAGCACATCTGAAATTAAATGCAACCATACAAGTCCTGGTTTCCAGAGGTAGCAATGTCCGTGAGGAATAAACTGGTCAGCAGAGAAAAAACTATTTAAAAATTCCACGATTGAAACCCATATACTGCACAAATCCTCATCGAAGCCAGAGTGTGAGAAAAGAGATTTTCTGCCTAGCTTCATAGATGCCAACTACTAGTTCGCCAAGTGAACTTGGCTCTTTAAAGGGAAAGGGGAAAGGGGAAAGGTTTTAAATCCCTTACTCTTTAGACCTTTCCTTTTTCGCAGCCCTCACAAGCGCATTTTTGGGTTGGCAGACCACTAGAGTGTGGCTTCTCACATTCTAAAAGAGAAAATGTTCAGCATTCGTCAGAACAATGCTGTACTATAAAGCACAAATTTTGGGCTAAGATTAAGTACATTTCGACGTTGGTTTGGGCTTCTGCATCCTGGTTTAGGCATATTTTGTAAATTTTGTCACTGAAAAATTTAATAATTTATTTAAATTAAAATACCGCGATCGCTTTGGTGATTGTTACCGTAAATTTTCTGAAATAAATTTATATATAGCAATGAACAACTATTGATGAAAAACAAAATCCCCGACTTCTGTGAAAAAGTCGAGGTTCTGTGGCTATGCAACGATGGCAAATTGAGATTGATGAATTAAGAACGTGACATAATAATAATTCCCATCAAAATTATTCCTAGTCCAAGGCATTGGTTGAGGGCAAGGCGTTCTCCAAAAAACCAATTTCCAGTAATAGCAATTAGGCCAAATCCCAACCCAGCGAAGACGGGGTAAGCTGTGGAAACTGCTAGTTTATCTAATGCTTTGCCAAATAGAACTACGTTGATGCTGTAAAAAACCAGTCCACTGATAAACCAAGGGGACAATAGTAATGACACTAAACCAGGATCGGGGGCTTCAAGGCGCGATCGCTTCAATAACAAATTCCCAATGCAAGTATTGATACTAGCAGCGAAAACGAAAGTCCATGCGTTGAAAGTAAAGTTCATATATAATCCTGATTAAGAAAATTGCTTGATAAGCGATAATCAACTGTCTTTTTGAGTGCTTGTGGAACTCGAATAGGGATGGCTTTTTTTGTACAACTGAAGATAGTATGTATTGATTTATTGCAAGAGCGATCGCCACTACACACAAAATTGAATTTTTAAATGTAGGGTTTAATAAGATATATTACTTGTTGAGTTCTTATTTTCCTACCAATATCATTAGGATGATAGTGAGTGTCAAACATTAAATTATGCTCTAAAGTAGCTTGATAAGGATCTCCAAGTAAAGGAATTTTATGATGTTGGTAATATTTTTTGATATCGTCAAAAAATAATTGATATTTCTTTTGGTGATATTGCTCTTTTTGCTGCATAACAGGATAAAGAGCTAAAACTTTAACTTTTTTGTGTTTGCACCAATTAAGAAAATCTTCAATAATACCATGACTATCAATTTTGTAGTTTTCACCTATATCAAATTGAACAGGTAAAGTGTCTAATGCCTTACCACCTATATTACAAAGTTCGTCTCCAAAACCATTAAAAGACAATCCTGTGTAACATTTAGTTTTTAAGGTTTTATGTAAATCAGAAAAAATATCTTGTCTAAGATTATTCATGAATAGACTTAATACAATATCTGTATTAGATATTTTTAAAATATGATTGAATTTTTCAACAATGCTTAAGCTATGAAAATATTCAGGATCGTTTGATAAGACGTGTTTAAGATAAGTATTGCTAATTTCACCATCCCACATATATGCACTATATTCTAGGGGTAACAAAACAATGTCTCCTTCTGCTATAGTTTTTTTTGCATCATCAAGTATATATTTAATATCAAGCCCTGCATGAATCGCTAAGTTGACTGTAGGCATTCCTATTTCTTGAGAAATTGTTTCTGCGCTAATACCAAAAAGGGCATTACTTCCAGCAACAATCAATATTTTATTGCCTAGAACTGATAAAGCTTTATTTTTTTTATGTTTCTGTGCAACTGATATCCAGTCTTCTGTACCTATAATATAACGACCTACTAAGCAAAAACCCAAAAGTAGATGAGTAGATAGTCCTAAAAATAGCCACAAAAAAATAACGATTAAATAGGTTTTATATGCCTTTTTTCGATGCTCTAAATAGTTCGATATTTGCAATTCTAAATTCGATGTTTCTTTTTTAGTGTACGACATATTTTAATTAAAACTGAAAGTACAAAAACTCTGATGCTTTAGCTTCTAATACCTTTGATATAGCTATAAAAGATATCAATCCTAGGCTTGTTGCCCAAAGTAAGTTAGGTTTCCATAAAAATGCATGACTAATTTTACTTTCATCACTTGATAAAGTAGGTTTACACTGCATAAGTATCTGTTGAGTATTAGGTGCAAACCAGACAATGACCAATAAAAATGGCAACCAAAATCCATAGAAAACAATGTTTGAAGTTAAATTTGATAAGTTATTGTGAAAGAAACTAGTAAAATTAAACTTCATCATTGATTGCAGAATAATTATTGCTCCATCAAGGGACTCTGAACGGAAAAATACCCAGGCAACAACTACAGATAAAAAAGTAAGTATTCGGTAAAATAATCTTTCAAAAATAGATGGTTTATTATTATGCCAAGATAAATATTTTTTCATGGATATATATAAATGATTTATGATTAAATAACATCCATGCAGTCCTCCCCAAATAACAAACGTCCATGACGCACCATGCCATAAACCTCCAAGCAGCATTGTAATCAAAAGATTCACATATCGCCTCGTTTCTCCCTTGCGATTTCCTCCAAGAGGAATGTATAGATAATCCTTAAGAAATCGCGACAGTGTAATGTGCCAACGCCTCCAAAAATCAATAATACTATTAGCTTTATAGGGAGAATCGAAGTTAATTGGCAATATAATACCAAAAATTCTGGAAATACCAATTGCCATATCTGAGTATCCTGAAAAATCAAAGTATAACTGGAATGTATACGCTAAGACACCACGCCAAGCTTCAAAAGAATCAAGTTCCGTTCCAGATGCAGCTGCGACAAAAATAGGTGTTGAATATGCAGATACACAATCTGCTATAATTACCTTTTTAAATAATCCTAAAGAAAAAATAGTCCATCCTAATGCAAGATTCTCATAACTAAATTTGATAACTTTTTGGTTAGCAAATTGTGGTACTATTTCCCAGTGATGAACAATTGGCCCTGCAATTAATTGAGGAAAAAATATGACAAATAAACAATAATCTAAAAAACTATAATTTCGAGTTTTTCCATTATAGGAATCAACTAAATAGGCAATTTTCTGGAAAGTAAAAAATGAAATACCTAGTGGAAGTATTATATTTTTTAAATTCAATTCAGCCCCGGTAAATACATTAAAATTATCGATAAAAAAATTCGCATATTTATAGTAGCCTAATATGGCTAAATTTACAGCAATACCTAGATATAAAAATAAATTATAAATACCCAATGAATATGATTTTGCTGGATTGTCTCGGTACTTATTTCCTAAAAAAATACCCATTCTATAGTTAAAAATCATTGATGAAACAATGAGGATTATTGAGCTATAATTCCAGTATCCATAAAAGACAAAGGATGCTAAAACTAGCCAAATAATTGCGACTTGACGAAGCCCAAAGCTACCTAATCCATAAAATCCGAAGATTGTTATAGGTAAGAACACAAAAATAAACTCACAAGAGTTGAATAGCATATGAATATTAATTACTCAAATTTATATTTGCAGCAATTCTAAATCATTTATGAAAAATATTGAGACGGGCAGTGTCAGAAATTAAAATATCTCATTAACTGCCCAGTTACCTGTATTTCACAAATTAAATAAAAATCCTATATGTTGAAATCATGAATCTTAAGACAATTGAAGAGTGCTATCAATTGTCTCAAAACTAAGTGTTGACGATAATTAACGCAAATAAAATAAGATATAAGATATCTCATTTTACTGCTTCAATATTAAGACT
Source organism: Nostoc sp. 2RC (assembly GCF_014222165.1). Lineage (NCBI taxonomy): Bacteria > Bacillati > Cyanobacteriota > Cyanophyceae > Nostocales > Nostocaceae > Nostoc > Nostoc sp. 2RC. The sequence goes on along the minus strand of NZ_JACKZU010000031.1, from coordinate 12,842 downwards.
TACAGGATAATATTTCCCGCGCACAAAATGTTGATATACAGAATAATCATCAAAGGTAGTCATTTCACAAGAATTTGGTTGCCATTGTCGAATTTCTTGAAATCCTGTTTTTTTTAGTAACTTTTCTGCACTGGAATTAGTAAATGTTGTCATATGAAAATTATGCTCATAATCCTGACCTCCCATTAGAATGCCTAAAATCGTATCAATGTTGTTTCCATTTTTGTTATAGATATTTAGCAATAAATCAAAATCAGGAATAGATAAACGTAGGATGCCACCTTTTTTCAGCACGCGAAACCATTCAGATAAAACTTTGGGAACTTTAGCATGGGGAAAATGCTCCAAACAGTGTGAAGCGTATATTAGATTCACACTATTGTCTTCAAAAGGAGATAGTTTATCGATTGATATTTGATAGTGAATATGAGGTGCTGCTAAAAGATCAACGTTAATAAATTTAGGATGTATCACAAAACCACATCCTAAATGAAGATTGATTTCCCCAGTTTCAACTGATGGTAAATTAAATGGTAAAAATTTGCTTTTAATATTTGCGTATTTGACACGTAAAGACACTGGAATTAAATTCTTGTAGAAGCTTATATTCATACATCAAATCCTTTGAATACTAGACTATAATTTAGCTATTAATTCACCTTTTCATAAACTATGTCGTAGTAATTTCCTCCGTTTTTACGTGAAGCAAAATTATGCTTAGAGTATTCTTTAAACCCATGATTAAGCAGAAAATTCTCAATATCCTTGAGTTGACAACAACCAACATACGATTCAAAATCAGGTACTTCTGTCTTAATGTATTTAAATTTATCTAAAATAGACTCTGCTCCTTTCAAAACAAGTAATTCAGAACCTTGAGTGTCCATAACAAGAGCATCATATTTGTCTATATTTATATTTTCTTTATGTACTAAAGATACCAATGTCGTACTTTTAAGCATAATCGATCGTTCATAATTAACCTGTGGCCAAATATCTTTATGAAGATTAAAATGAAAAATTGATGAAGATGCTCCATTATTGTTAGCAATGTTAAATTCATAATTTTCGTTTTCCTTGTCAGTTACTAAATATTGATATCCTTGCTGGCGTGGGTATCTTTTCAGATTATTTTTCAATTTTTCAAATATTTCAGGTATGGGTTCAATCCAAATGACATCTAGTTTTTGCTGTGCATATATTTTTCTCTCCTGACCTGTATTAGCACCAACATGAATGACACCAGAAACGTTATTAAGAAATGAATCTGGATTTTTTTTAAAATTTATTCCTATCGTTTTCAGTACTACTTTTGGCCAATTTATCAAATGGTTGATTTGTGTATCTTCCATAACTTATCTCCGTATTTAGAGTTAATTATTGAATTCAATTGAGATGGAAATAGTCACAGGTAGTAATTATTGCTCAACTGCGATCGCAGCGTCCAAAACAACATGTTTAAGGTTTTATACATTGGATTTAGGCTTAGAATTAACCTCTTTTACCAACTTCACAAAACGAGGCATGTCAACCAGAAATGAGAAAATAGCAGATAATGAGTTAGATTTTTTAAGTCCCCAAGGTGTTAGCTTCCAAGTTGCAACAAATCCATTAGCCATATGCACATCTCCGGCTAACTTGGCATTTTGTTTAGCTTCGTCACCTCTAACGTAAGCGACACCCCGACCACCTGATAAGTGAGCATAGTTATGATTCTGATGTATGGCTGTAACCACATCTGTGGCATCAACAACCGGCATTCCTAATTTCCGAGCATAATAAACCATCCAATGATCCCAATGACCCCTTCCAACAGCAAAAGATGGAATTTCGGCATAAAGTGGCTTAGGAAATACAAAATAATCCATACACACAATTGATGCTAATGCCCCTTGTTTTAAAGCAAAGTGACGAAGTTCTGTATCCCAATTAGGTAGATCAAAGTTCAGCAGTTCTGTAATATTTACATCAGTACGTTGTCCAGTCATGATAAAACGATCGAGAGATGTGGTTTGCAATTGCTTAACAGCTACCAAGAAGTCATTTAATAGAATGATGTCAGTATTTACATAGCTCAGAATAGAAGCTTTAGCAAGTTCATGAGCTTGTCGAAATATACCATCTAACAAAGGTGTACCATATTCATTTAACTGAATATTTGGCACGTGAATTACATCCAATTTTTGAGAAATTTCTTTGATACCTTCGTCGTTACCAAACAAAATAATCTGTGGTTGAGGAGAAAGCAATTTCCAACTCTTAATCGCGTTCTCTTGAATAATACCAATATGTCCTTTAAAGGCTTTAGGCACAGTAAAAATTGTAATCGGTTCTTCAGGAAAATAGATTAAATTCATATCCTTGATTAGTATGATTACAGAAAGCTGTATGATATTTGTATCTGAATTACATTATTGATAGCCGGTTGATAATGAATAGCGATCGCTACAGATGCATCCGATATAAGTCTATATATTGTAAGAGCGATCGCCATTTTTTTATCCTACTTCTTACTTCCTATTTTCAACATAGATCTATTGTTCGGAATAATCCAGAAAAATGGATTACCCCAGATTCGAGTGCTAATAGCAATATATAATCCTATTAACTGAATACTCCATAAATGTAAATTCCACCTTGTGGGAATTTGCGTTTTCTGGTCAATTTTACGCAGTACAATTGGGTTCCAGCCAAGTTGCCCATCAACCAAATGTAACCCCTGTTTGGTAAACAGATTCAACCTGCCACTATACTTTTGATTTGACTTCAAATGCGTCAAATAATTCTCATTAACTAAATAAAATGGGGCATGGATAATAGCTTTTCCTCCAAATCGCAAATAGCCAGCAATTTCAGCCACAAAAGAGGGTGGGTCGGAAACGTGTTCTAGCACATCTAAGCACAAAACCACATCATAAGTTTCTTTAGAAATTGTCTGAATATCATTAACAATAGATACTGCCAAGCCAGAGTCTTTAAAGAGCCGACGAGCAAATGTTTCCGTATAGCCTGGAACATCATAATAAGTAACATGATGTCCAGCTTGAGCCAAATAAAGAGTATCAATGCCCAACCCATCCCCTAAACAGAGAATATCCAAAGGAGAACTCTTTTCCCGGCTCAAATACTTCCCAATCCAATCACGCATTTGTAGCTTAATGTGATTACGGTTCCACGCCACCAAATTGTACAAAAATGCATCTGTATTATTGTAAAATTCGCTCATCTGTTCGCTCCAGACATGTGGTAACAAACCCTGTTCATGAAAGTCACGGATTTGTTTACGACCAAGATGAATTTCTTCTTCTTCTAGATTATGACGAACAGTTTCAACAGATTCATGAGTAATTTCAGCAATCAAATTAATAATCCAATTGTTATCATCAAGTGGTTTAACAAGAGGAGAAGGAAGATTTACACGCTGGTCAGTAAAAAAGATCATATTTTTAATTTCCTGGAGGTTGCAAATTATTACTATTGTTATCCACCGAATTAGTTTTACCAAAATGCTTTTGCTTTATTGCCTTGTAAAATATCAGGGTTTTCTATACTTTTTTTGGTGATTTGTTGAAATGCAATAAAAGCGATTGCCAAAGCTTTAATTTTTTTAATTACTGTATTGAAGTTGATTTGTTCATCACCTAGGATTTTTGTTAAAAATCCAATTGGTTTTGTCACAGTAAACCAGGGAAAACCGGGATTTATGATAGTTTTAATATTATGTTCTCCATAAAGTAATTTCAATCCTTGAAGATAAGCTGTCCATCTATATACTTGTTCTATCCAAGCTTTTTTTGGTGGCTTATCCATTGTCATATCTGTAATACTAGGCGTTCTGTTTGTAGAAATAACATCTAGAACTATGCTGTCTACAAACCCCGCATGTTTAGCTAAGATAGTAAGAAAAGCGTCTTCACCTCTTCCAGGATATCTTTCAGCGATTACTGCTAACAAACTAACTATTGTGTCAGTTTTACCAACTGTACCTCCTCCCCATTTACACTGATAGCCGCTAAATCTGCCATGAACAATATCTAGAAACCATTGGATAGGAGGCACTTCTTCAGTAAAATTAGGAAGTAAAACTTCAGTTCCATTCACTATATTTTTTCGATAAATAGCAAACTTATTTCTCGCACCCAAAATATCTATTTTAGGGTTATTTTGTAGTTGATTTACTATTAACTTTAAGCCGTTAGACTCTGGATCGATAACTGAATAATTTTGATTGACTAAAAAGAGAGATTCAGCATCAAAAGTCACCAAAATTGCAGGAGGTATCCATCCATATTTTATACTCTTAAGCAATAATGAACCATAAATATCTCCTAAAATACGTATTTTACCTGCTGAATGTTTCCCTTCTTTTTGATGCACAATAAATATTCGATGTCTGCAATGATGTTTCTCCATATTATTTAAATAATATGGTTCACCTTCGCACATTACATTGTCAAATATTGGCGCTGGAATATTGTTTGCCAACTTTTCTCCAGTATATAGATGAATGACTTGGATATCTGGTAACAACAAAAATTGATCGATAACAGTTGGACATTCAAAACCATTATTCAACCCGATGACTATATCAGCCATCATCCCCATTTGTGAGATTTGTTGAATGATTTTAGGGATGGTATAGGGTAAATAATTTTCGGCTCCTTTAGTAGTTGCAACTATTCCTAATATTCTCGTGTTGTCAAAAGTATTATTAGTTTTACTCTGAATCCAATTTCTATAAGACAAAACAGCTTGTACATCTGCTTCTAAAGTTCTGTTTTGTTTTTCTCGTAATGTAATTCTCTCTTCTACAAAATTGCTGGATTGTTGTAATGGTAATAGTTTAGTGAAAAACATTGCTTTACTCCTTTGAGATATAACTTATTTGCCAACGCAATTTCATACACAGTAATCGAGGTGACATTCGCTGTGATTTTAGATAGTAGCGATCGCGGTATTATTTAAGTCAAAAATACAAGTATTGGTATTCCACCAGACATTAAAAACAAAATGTTAATTGTTTTTGCACAGTAAATAGCGATCTACAAGTTGACCTTATATGCGTTGATATATTGCCAAAGCGATCGCCATTACACATCGAGCTAGCCTGAAACTACAAACGAATCTAAATACTGCCAGAAATTTCTTCATCTACCTGAAAGCAAATTCTTAACAGGATTTAACTCTTTTTGTGACGTATTTCATAATGATGAACTGGCGCAGTGATATGATCTGCGGCAAAATTTTTGGCATTTGCACGCCTGCGGTTCAGCTTAACTATATCCAACCACTGATAAACTTTATCTACAAATTCTGGACAAAATTGCCCAATAGCAAACATTAGTTTAGTCATATTTGCTGTTAGTAGATTTTGATTGACAATTATCTCTGAGTTGTTTTGTTTGATAGCTCTAATTACTGCATTTGCTACATCTATTGGTGTAGATATACCTGCTAACCAAGGAACAGATACACGACTATTAACAGTCATACCAGTTTCAGAGATATATCCTGGACAGATTACTGAGATGTTAGTATCAGTAGCAGCTAATTCTTGTCGCATAGCATCAGTCCACATAATCAAACCAGCTTTACTCGCAGAATAAATGCTGTTGTAAGGGACTCCCTTTTTGCCAGCTAGAGAAGCAATATTAACAATGTGACCAGTACGCCGCTCCAACATACTTGGCAGAAACAAACGGGTTAATTCAGCAGCAGCGAGTAAATTAATTGTTAATATTGACTGGATATCCTCTAGAGAATAATCAACAAAATCTCCGTAAATTTCTATGCCAGCATTATTAATTATAATATCTACTGAACCAACAATTTTATTAATGTGCTGCTTGAGAGTTGATAATTCTGTGACATTTTTAATATCAAAGGGAATACTTATCCCTTTCCCACCCAAAGCTTTGATTTGAGCGCATGTTATATCTAGTCCTGATTTCAAACGAGAAACACAAACTACAGTTGCATGTTCTCTAGCTAGAGCGCGAGCAATGTATACTCCTAAACCACGCGATGCACCTGTCAAAAGTACTGTTTTACCTGCTAAACTTGTCATGATAAACACCTTAAATCTTATCCTGTTGCTGTCATACTATTTGAGAAAATAAAGCTGTAAATAACAGCTTTTTTAGATAAACTTTGTTATCTATTTATCTAGAGATTCTTTGCTATAATTAATTTATACGCCTGAATAATATAAATTAAATAATTCGCAGCCTGCACCATATTTTCAATCACGCAAAAATATTTTCACCAAAAAGCTTTTGCTTCACTACCCTGTAAAACATCATACTTTTTATGGCTATTTATTTGCACTTTTTTAGAAATAAAAAATGCAATTATCATCAATTTTATTTTAGTAATAACCGTATATAAATTAATTTTTTCATCTGCCATTACCAGTTTCCAAAATGTAATTGGATGGGTTAAAATAAAATAAGGAAAACCATGATTTACCAACATTTTTATGTTATGTTTTCCATAAACTAAATTTAAGGGATAAGTAGAAACGAACCATCTATATATTTGTTCTATCCAAGCTTTTTTTTGGGGTTGTTCTATTGTCATATCCGTCATACTGGGAGTTCTATTTGTCGAAATGACATCTAAAAATATGTTGTCTATAAAGCCTGCATACTTAGCTAAGATGGTAAGTTGAGTATCTTCTCCTCTAATACCTGGATAATTTTTAGAAATCACTACTAATAAGCTCACTATCACATCAGTTCTACCAAATGTGCCTCCTCCACATTTACACTGAAAACCGCTGAATCTACCATGAGCAATATCCATAAACCATTGGATAGGAGGCACTTGCTCGCTAAAATCAGGCATTAAAACTTCAATTCCATCTAATATTGCTTTTTGATAAACAGCAAACTTATTTCTGGTACCTAAAATATCAATTTTAGATTGATTTTGCAGTTCATTTACTATTAATTTTAAGCCATTAGATTCTAAATCTATAACTGAATGATTGTGGGCAACTAAAAACTGAGATTCAGCGTCAAAAGTCACTAAAATGGCAGGTGGTATCCATGCATGTTCAATACTCTTGAGTAGTAATGAACCATAAATATCTCCCAAAACTCTGATTTTCCCTGCTGAGTGTTGCCCCTGTTTTTGATGTACAACAAATATTCTATGTCTGCATTGCTGAGGGTCAATGTTAGTTAAATAATAAGGTTTTCCTTGGCACATTACATTATCAAATATTGATGCTGGAATATTATTGGCTAACTTTTCTTCAGTATATAAATGAATAATCTCGGTATTTGGTAGCAAACTAAAACCATCTATAACAACTGGACATTCAAAGCCATTATTTAAACCAATTACTATATCAGCCATCATCCCTATTTCCGAAATTTGTTGAATAATTTTAGGGATAGTATAAGGTAAATAATTTTCGGCTCCTTTAGTAGTTGCAACTGTGCCTAATATTCTGGTATTGTCAAAAGTATGATTAGTTTGAGTCCGAATCCAATCTCGATAATAGAGAACAGATTTGACATCTGCATTCAAAGTTCGATTTTGTTTTTCTCGTAATGTAATTTCTTCTGGTAAAAATTTTCTGAATTCATCAGATAGTTTGAAGACATTATTCAAAAACATTAATTTGCTCCTTTCTAATATTTAAATGTTCAGTTTTTACTTGACCGTATTCCAGCTTGACAATTCGATCTGCTAGATAAAAATATTGGTCATCGTGACTAATAACCAGTACAGTTTTTCCTCTATTCTTTAGCTCTGGGAGAAGTTGAGTGTAAAAAATTTCTTTGAATACAGGATCTTGATCTGATGCCCATTCATCAAACATATAGATGGGACGATCTTCAAGATAAGCAGTAAGCAGAGCAAGGCGTTTGCGTTGTCCTTGAGAAAGCTCTGTAGTGGAAAGTACGCCATTCTTGACCTTAACTTTGTGGTCAAGTTGCAATTTAGCGAGATATTTTTGAGTTTGGAAATCGAGATTTTGATTATCAAAACCAAGAAAGCGATCGAAAAGATAAAAATCAGAAAATACTACCGAAAATTGCTGACGATACCATTCTATGTTCTCGTTATTAATGGGATTACCATCTAGATAAATATTTCCTGTTTCAGGTATATAAAGCCCAGTAATTAATTTAGCAAGAGTAGATTTACCACTACCATTACCTCCTAAAATAAAAATAATTTCTCCTTGATGAAGTTTCAAGTTAATCGGCCCAAGTACAAAACTGTTTTCCTCTGGTTCATGATAGTAACTATGAGTAATATTTTCCAGTTTTAAATGTTTCCATTTATGGGATATCAACAAAGTATCATCAATAATCTCATGTGCAGAGTTTGTCAATGAAAGACCTAAAGACTCTACTTTTTTCAAAGCAACTACCGCTCTGGTTATATTAGGCATTGTGCTCATAATATACTCCAGAGGAGATATCAAGTAAATAATAGTTAGAGCGTATGCAGATAAAATTGTAGGATGAATTTTGTTAATTGCAGGTATAGCGAATAAAAGCAAACCAATGGCAACAAAAAATAAAATTTGTCCCCAACTAGCAGCGGCAGCAAATATGCTCATACCCATAACATTATGCTGGCGAGATGATAGAGCAGTCTTATGCAAATCTTCTGAAAAAAATGCTTGCCGTCGTCTGCGGTGTAGTTTGAGTTCCTTTGTACCTTGGGTTATGGCGCGGAAATGCTTAAATAATTTATCTTCCTGTTCGCGAGCCAGTTTCAAAAAAGACATGGCTTTCATTGTTGGTAATGAATAGCTAAATATTCCGAAGAACATAAAGCTAATACCTATAAGGAAAATAAGTCGAGATAACCAACCCAAATAAATTAGGCAAGCAATTAAAATAGCAATATTAATACATAAAAAAGGAATAATAATAATTGTATTAGAGATTGTCTGGATATCTTCAACAAGAACAGCTAAAAGAGCATGAATGCCAATTTTTTCTAACTGCTTTAAAGGCGATGCTAAAATCCTACGACTTAACAAAATCCGCAAATTGAGAATGGCTTTTTGTGAAACCTGAATTAATAAAATTTGAGAAATAAAATTAGCAATTAGCCGTAGTAAACACAGAGCAATAAAACTCCAGAATAGTATAGCTTTCGATGGTTGATTTTGATTTAGTGTTGTATTAATTAGGGCAATTAAACCGGCAGCAGTACCACCGCTTAGAATGCCAGCTAACATTGCCAGACTGAGGTGAAGAGAGGAAGTACGTAATAGTAGGCGGATGAGGTTCATAATAGTAGTGAATTAACAATGGACAGGATTTTATCCGAGCCATGTTGTTTATTTATTCTTTAAAACTTGTGTCTGCTTAATACTGAAAATTTTAAAATCAACTGCGGCTATAGGAATCATTTTTGATTTTTTAAATTCTACAGCGTAGTTGGGGAGTGGGAAGTAGGGAATCAGGGTTTGCGAGTGTAGCAAATTTTTTCACCAAATCAAATCATAGTTTTATATTCAAGAAATTTTTAGTAAGCTGTTCCACGTAAAAATTGCACATTAATTCGTCAACAGCTGTTTACTTTTGACCGTTGATAGTCCACAGTCAAAGCTTCGACTGCGCTCAGCCTTGACCCTGAGCGGAATGGTCAACAGTCAGCAACCATGAATAATTTGCTTTTTTAGCGTGCATTAGCTTATAAGCAATATCAATTCATGTTTGAATGAATTCAAAATGAGTTATTACTTTGCAGACATATAAAAACAGAAGTTTCTAAAGCTAGTCCCTGGCAACAATCATATTATTACTGTTAAAACAGTATTTAAATTGCTTAATTAAGCTATAGACTTCTGATGTATAAGCATATTATCCCAGGGAGATACTCAATCGCAACTCATATGCAACTCGTAATATACAGTTATTAATCTTAGGGGCGCATAGCCATAAACCCCTGATACTGGTAGGTTCAGGGGAAATAAGAAGTCAAAGAAAGAACAAGGGATGCATGTTAAAGGGGAAAGGGAAAATAGCAAACTTTCTCACTTTCCCCTTCCCCTTTTCCCGACTTTTGCAATAAGTCTAATGGGCAAGATACACAATTTATTTTTGTTTTGTTAGTCTCGAAAAATAATAATAAGAGTAAAATTATGAAAACTTGATGCCATCTAGATTTGAGGCTTTATTTCCTAATAGAAACTAAAATTTATAGGGAAAAAATGAAAAATAAAGCTCCGTCATACCAATTCTGTATGAAGATGCATATCTAGGACAATACGGTTCGGTTAAAGGGAAAAGGGGAAAGGGGAAAGGTTTCAAATACATCCTTTATCCCTTACCCCTTAACCTTTTCCCAAACCACAAGAAAAGTTCATACTGCTTATCCGAACCGTATTGATATCTAGGATACAAGAACAAGGGTGTGCTATATAGAACTGTCTCTACAATACACCTCTTGCAAAAGTGCTTTTTGCAAGAGATGGAAAAAGGGGAAAGGTTAAAGGGGAAAGGGAAAACACAAAACCTTTTCCCGACTTATGCAAGAAGTCTAATGTTTTAGTGATTTTTGGTAAGATGTCAGTCATCTTGAGAAGCTTATATTGAATTAGCAGTCTCCCTAACAGCTTCTTGCAACCGCTCCACATCGCGCATTGCTGGTGCGCCAAACAACCGCTTGTATTCCCGGTTGAAGTGCGAGGCATCGTCATAACCCACATGGTAAGCAGCACTGGTAGTGTCAAAATAAATGATACAAATACAAGCGTCAGGGCGTAGGCTCTGCCTTCCCGCAGGGTACAGCCGTTCGCCCGTACAAGTCTCAAGATTTTGGTGAATTGGTATTAGGCAGGCGAGTGTCAAATTCTGCATTCACCTATTTTAGATTTGAGAGAAGCAAAATGTTTTCCACCTAGTTCAATTTGTCCTTGTATACACCCATCTTTCAATCTTTGAACTAAATATTCTAAATCATGAGCTATAAAATTTGCACCATGATCTGGTTCTATTAAACTCACTAAAGATATGTTGCTTTGTTGTTGATTAACCAAGCTAGAAATACCCAAAAAATTGAATACGCCAGATTCATAAGTTCCGCAAGGAACGGAAGGATTATCAACACCAACGCAATGTTCATTTGGTTTAAACCAATCTAATGCTGGATAGCCGTGGAAATGAACGATTGGCGCACCATCTTTGATTAATTCTGGTGTATACAAAGCAGCTGAAAGACTGATAGCAAGCATAACATAGATATCGTAAGAAGGTTTCATGTCTACTAGCTCGGAACGAATTACTTTAGGTAATTGCAGATATAGCTTGTCTTTCAAACCAATTCTGATGGCATCATCAGCAATATTTAAGTTTGTTTTGTTAGAGCCTGAGCGAGAACTTACTAGCCAAATATCGGGTATCTGCCTAAATACATACTCTTCTAATTTTTTGATTTTGGCATAACGTCTACCTTTGTCATTTTGGCGAATTTCATGGCTGCTAAACCCTGGAACAGGTAATAGATTTTCCCACTCATTTTTTGTGATTTCTATTTCTCCAAAATATTGTGGTGGTTCAGCGTAAGCAACAAAGCCATAGGAAACACCCGTTCTACCATTTATAATGGTACTGACTATATCTCTATGAGATTTTCGTTTGATAACTTTATCGAGCTTAAAACCAGGAGGAAATAAATCTGTTGATGCCAATTCTTGACCTAATTTGACTAATTTTGCAGCATAAATAGATTCTTGAGGATTATACTGCTCTACTTCAAATCGACTTAATAAAAGCGGCGCAATTGGTACAAAAACTTTAGGAATCAACGACTTTAAAACAAAATTAGCGATTTCGTTTCTTCTAAAAATAGAATCTGAAAGATTCATATTTAATATAGAAATCTTATCAGATGATACTCCAATGACAATTTCTGAAAATGTTCTGATTAGGGTGTTTAAGCCAATATTAATTTTTTCTTTGTATGGAATCAGGGGATTGATAAAGTCACGATCTATGTTAGTAATGACAATTACTTGTGTTTTACTAGGATTATCAACATACTTCGCTGCATAATCTTCAGCCCAACTGCTCAATCTAGCTATTTTAATTACAGGAATTTTGCGATTATTTAATATAACTCTAGAATAAATTTGATAGATGGTTTCTGCTAAGATAATACCTAATTTTCTGACGAGAGAAGGAGGAATTTCGACATCAATAATTGCATTAACTTCTGATTTAACTCCCTTGAATTTAAAGTTTTGTTTTTTATTAATTATTGGGAGTATCAAGTCATAATTAAATTCCGCGATCGCTTCTTCCCAAGATAAAATTTTCACACCATAATATTTTAATTGTTCTTGCAATTCTTGGCGAAATTTCAAAATTTCTTGATTCTTGTAAGTGTTGGGTAAAGGTTTAAATGTAACTGTTAATTTTTGAGCCATAATTTTAGGATCGATAATTGGCGGTTTATATTCCACAGATGATTGCTGAGCAAATCCACCAATTAAACGGCCAATTGTTTGTAGATTTAATCCTTGAGGTAAAGGAGTAGACTCTAAATCTAGAGCGACATCCATTTCCTGCAAAAATGCTACAATTTCTGTTTTATAAGTAACTATTTTTTCCTGAATATCTGGTGTGATTACTCCTTTTGGAGAGCGAATCTTTAATTTGTCGTTATCAACCCACAAATCAACGCCCTGTTGTGTTAGGTTTGCTACAAGTTCTGATACGTTCATAGTTGAATAATCTCCTCATTTTTTTCATTTTGTTTTATCAGTCTTTGAAGCAGAATTTAAAAATAAATACAGAATTTGTAATCGACGGTTAGATACTTCATGATTAATTTTTGTTATTTAACTATGTAATATTTTTAAA
>NZ_JACKZU010000319.1:0-9764 GCF_014222165.1 Nostoc sp. 2RC | reverse complement strand
TTTTTATACAAAGTAATTTTGTAGTTGATATTTTCAGGATTGAGGTAAAATTTAATCCTTTAATCAACGATTAAAATACGGAATAAGCAAAATAGCGGACTTCAAAAGAATAAATTAACCAATTCATTTAGATATATAGTTTTTTCTCTAGCCTGCTTGCTGTTGTCCTGCCAATACGGTTCGGATAAGCAGTATGAACTTCCCTTGTGGTCTGGCAAAAAGTTAAGGGGTAAGGGGATTTGGATGTATTTGAAACCTTTCCCCTTTTCCCTTTCCCCTTTAACCGAACTGTATTGGCCGTCCTGCCAAATACCTTTAAAATGTAACATTCTAATGATTTTTGAATGTTTCTGAGAAGGTTCATCAACACTCAGCATAAAATTAGGAAAGCTTTTGAACAGTTTCTCAACAGCAGCCAGTCTGTTGCAAACTTTCCCAAAATTGTCTGAATTGGGATGGAAATCTTTAACAACAGATTGCCTGAGGTTGAGGTAAAAGTCAAGATTAATTAAAAAGTTTGACTTTTGGGGAGATTTATAGTTATGTATTCTTCAATTTTAGGACAAAGTTTCTTGTCGTTGATTAAACCATTCAGGTTGGTATTGGCAAAAATGAAATTTATTTCACCACGAGTTGTCCGAAATCGAATGAACCGGGTTTTTCCTATACAAAATCCTATTTTGTGGTTAGTACTGTTAACATCCCTGCTACTATCTGGTTGTGTTAAGTATGACGTAGGGCTGAACTTTAATAATTCAAATAGTGGCCAACTAGTACAACATATTAAATTAGGAGAACAGCTAACAAGTTTTAGTGGCGATTATGTCTACGAATGGTTAAATAGCATAGAGCGCCGCACCAAGAAACTTGAAGGAAAAGCACAGCGAATTTCTCCAGAAGAAATAATTGTGACAATTCCTTTTAGCAGTGGTAGCGAATTGCAAGAAAAATTCAACCAATTTTTTAACTCCCGTGCTAATCAAGCTTCTGAGCCTGTGCAAAGTCAATCTGACTCAGAACTACCAAAAATTGAATCCAACATCATATTGGAGCAGAACAATTTTTTACTGTTGGTAAAAAATCGGTTGATTTATGATTTAGATTTGCGATCGCTGTCTTTAATTTCCAACAAAGGCAACGTCTTAGCTAACGCTGGTTCGATTCTCGATTTGGAATTTGCCCTCAAAACTCCTTGGGGAGCAAAAAATCTAACACAAACTGAAACCGCCATCGAACCGGAAAAGAATGGCAATCAACTGCTGTGGAAACTCCAGACTGGCGAGTTAAATCACATTGAAGCTGTTTTTTGGCTTCCTAGTCCCCTTGGCATTGGTGGATTCTTGATTATCCTGTTTGTCTGGGGAGGATTTTACCTTAGATATAATTTTATGCCAGATCCCAGGATTCAGTTTTCTCCCAAAGCATCGGCAGTTCAACAACAGTAGTAATTCACCACGCAAATATTGACAGGTTGAGATTGGGGAAAGGGAAAAGGTAAAAGGGGAAGGGTTTAAAGCCTTTACCCTTTCCCCCGCCTGTCAAAAAGACTTTGGCAGACTAGTAGAGTCGGCTGTCGCAAATTTTTTAGTGTTGACTGTTGACGCTTCATAGTCAACAATCAACAATTATGTGGTGTTATTTATAGCACTTTCATCCAGTCACCAGTTACGCATCTTTACGGTGATAAGCGCTGAATATTCCAACTGCCATTATCTAAATGACTATAGAGTAAGCGATCGTGGAGACGACTGGAGCGTCCTTGCCAAAATTCGATTTCTGTGGGGATCACTCGTAAGCCTCCCCAATGAGGTGGGCGGGGGATCTCTTGATTTTCATATTGGTTTTTAAACTCTTCCATACGTCGCTCAAGAACTTCTCGGCTTTCTATGACTTCGCTTTGATTAGATACCCACGCACCTAAACGACTGTTCGCAGGACGAGTGTGAAAATATTGGTCGGACTCGGCTTCGGAAACTTTCTCTACATAGCCACAAATCCGCACTTGACGTTCTAGTTCCGCCCACCAGAAAACTAAAGCAGCTTGGGGATTTTCTGCCAGTTCTTGTGCTTTGTGGCTGTTATAGTTGGTGAAAAAAGTAAAGCCTCGTTCGTCAAAATCTTTAAGTAGTACCATTCTGGCCGAAGGCTTACCATCTGGTGTAGAGGTAGCAATGGTCATGGCATTTGGTTCGGGAAGTTGGGCTGATACTGCCTGGTCGAACCACTTTCTAAACTGAATAAAAGGATTAAGGTCAACTTCAAGTTCGCTCAAACCTTCTAGGGTGTAGTCTTTACGAAGGTCTGCTACGGTTTTGTCCATTTGAATTTGCTTCCTTGCTATGAGATAGGCTAAAAGATGTCTTTGTTAAAAATATCTACGATCGCGATCGACACCAACGCCAGTTTTACAATTTATCTCAAGGAGTCCTAAAAACAGATTGCCTCAGATGCGCCGTTCTGCCTCCCTTAAACAGTTGTTAATCTATGGTCTGAGCGGTCCACTGATCGCTTTAAATGTCTGGTTACTATCTGTGCTTTTTCGCTATTTCCAGCATCCAATTAGCATTTTAAGCATTGCAGCAATTTTGGCTTTTTTACTCAATTATCCAGTTAAGTTTTTTGAACGCGCTCGAATTACTCGCACTCAGGCGGTGATTATTGTTTTGCTTGCAACTTTAACCGTTTTGGCGATTCTCGGCGTTACCCTAGTACCAATACTAATTGACCAAACAATCCAATTATTAAATAAAATTCCTGATTGGTTAAGTGCTAGCCAAGCAAACCTAGAACAGTTTGAAGCCATTGCCAAACAACGACGTTTGCCAATTGATTTGAGGGTTGTGACCAATCAAATCAATGTCAACATTCAAAATTTGGTACAACAGCTAGCTTCTGGTGCAGTGGGATTTGCAGGCACAGTCCTGTCAGGATTATTTAATATCGTGTTAATAGTGGTGCTGGCATTTTATATGCTTTTGTATGGCGATCGCGTCTGGTATGGTCTGGTGAATCTTTTGCCTTCTAATATCGGAGATCCTCTAACTGCATCTTTGCGGCTAAATTTCCAAAAGTTCTTTCTGAGCCAGCTGTTGTTAGGACTATTCATGGTAACAGTTCTAACGCCAATTTTCTTAATCATGAAAGTGCCTTTTGCTCTGCTGTTTGCCATCCTAATCGGCATCTCAGAACTCATTCCTTTTATTGGAGCATCTCTAGGCATTGGTCTAGTGACAATTTTAGTATTGTTGCAAAATTGGTGGTTAGCAGTGCAAGTTGCTTTGGTGGCAATCCTCATGCAGCAAGTTAAAGATAATTTATTAGCTCCGAGATTACTCGGCAATTTTATTGGACTCAATCCCATCTGGATTTTTGTGGCGATTTTAATGGGATATGAAATTGCTGGATTGTTAGGAACACTGGTTGCTGTTCCCATTGCTGGTACTATCAAAGGCACTTTTGATGCCATCAGAAGTGGTAAATCAGGTGACTTTTTATCAACAGTCACTATCCCTCACGATCCGCCCTTTGATTAATACTAATCTGCGTTCTCAAGTTTAAGAATTGTAGCGTGCCTATTGTAACTCTGTTTCTCAAGTATTTAATAGTCGAGCAATACCAATAACACTTTAGGAGCATAGAAAATGCAAAAGTATATATGTACTGTTTGTGGTTATATCTACGAGCCAGAAGTCGGTGATGAAGACAGTGGTATAGCACCAGGAACACCTTTTGAAGACATCCCAGATGATTGGGCCTGTCCCACTTGCGGCGCTCAAAAATCAGACTTTGAACCCTATGAAGGATGAGGATATAAACTGACGATAAAACCCCACCATTATAAAGAAAGGCAGAAGGTCGAGGGCAGAAGGCAGTCCCAATGAAATTTTTTTCATTGGGACTGCCTTCTGAACTGTTCCCTATTCCCTATTCCCTTTATGACAGCTAGCCTAGAGATATAGATCCTAAAAAGAGATATTTTTGAAATTGCTACCGTTACAAATTGTAGTTATTGGGGGTGGGGCAGCGGGTTTTTTTGGCGCGATCGCTTGCGCTAAAGTCAACCCTAATGCCCAAGTCACTTTAATCGAAGCTAGTCGCCAACCCCTAGCGAAAGTACTAATTTCTGGTGGCGGACGCTGTAACGTCACTCACGCTTGCTTCGATCCTGGGGAGTTAGTGCAAAATTACCCTAGAGGTGCCAAAGCTTTGCGCGGTGCTTTTTCTCGGTTTCAAGCTCAAGATACAGTAGGTTGGTTTGCTAAACACGGAGTTAATTTAAAAACCGAAGCCGATGGTCGGATGTTTCCTGTTACTAATACTTCAGAAACAATTGTGGAGTGTTTAATTAAAACCGCAGCAACATCTCACATCAAACTTCGCATCGGTACACCCGTAACTTCAGTGAAACGCACTTCCAACGATTCTGGGTTTGATATTGTCTTAAAATCCGGAGAAACAATTAAATGCCATCGCTTACTTTTGGCTACCGGCAGTAGCTTGATGGGTTATAAAATTGCTAGGGAGTTAGGACATACAATTGAATCACCAGTTCCCTCTTTATTTACCTTCAACATTCTCGATCCAAAACTGAGGGAGTTGGCTGGAATTAGTGTTAACACCGTACAATTACGGTTATCTGTAGGTGGAAAGTCTCAATTACAACAAACAGGGCCGTTACTGATTACCCATTGGGGTTTCAGCGGCCCTGCTATTTTAAAGCTTTCTGCTTGGGGTGCAAGAGTTCTCCACGAAAGCCGCTATCAAGCAACATTATTAATTAATTGGTTGCCTAATTTGCAACAAGAACAAGTGCGACAACAAATTTTAGCAGTCAAAAATGAATGGTCGAAAAAAGCGATCGCACTGCATCGTGGTGTTGACTTACCTCATCGTCTTTGGCAATATATCATTGCCAGTGTAGGCATTACCACAGAGGATCGCTGGGCTGGAATATCCAATAAAACCTTAAATCTCTTAGTGCAAGAACTCACTCAAGGACAATATTCAATCAGTGGTAAAGCAGCTTTTAAAGAAGAATTTGTCACCTGTGGCGGTGTCAACCTCCAAGAAGTCAACTTTAAAACAATGGAAAGTAAGTTAGTTCCTGGACTTTACTTTGCTGGAGAAGTTTTAGATATTGACGGTGTGACTGGTGGTTTTAACTTTCAAAGTGCTTGGACGACAGCTTATATAGCTGGTAATGCAATGGGGACTCAGCTGTAGCGCATTTGATATGTTGACTGTTGACTGATGACTAAGATTGATTCTCCTTGTCTCCTCAGTCCACAGTCCCCAGTCACTGTTTTTTAAATAGGTATCGCCACGATGAAGAGATTCGGGCAAAATAACTGGAAATTCCTATCTAAAACGAGAATTTTGCTTACGACGTTGCTTATGTCTAGCAATTGCTTTGCGCTTCTCTTTTTCTATTGGAGTCTCGAAGTGACGTTTTTTTCTCATATCTTGGAAAATTCCTGCTTTAGAAACTTCCCGCTTAAATCTTCGTAGGGCTGATTCAATACCTTCATTCTCTCCTAAAACTACTTGTGTCATTCTCATTCCTCCTGAATGTGGATGAATAATTGAAAATTAAATACAAAAAAAAATATTCCAGCAGAGTCGAGCCTTTGCTTTTATCTGCTGGAGACTCTAGATGTGAGATTTTTAGGAATTGATTTAGTAGCGATTGTTGCGGCGAGCATTACCGCCACCCCAGCTACCACGAGAGGAATTGTTTCTTTCCTCACGGGGTTTAGCTTTGTTGACTCTCAAATCACGTCCCATCCATTCAGCGCCATCAAGTGCATCAATGGCAGCTTGTTCTTCTGCATCTGTTTGCATTTCCACAAAAGCGAACCCACGCGGCTTGCCTGTTTCTCTATCTGTAGGCAATTGAACACGTGCTACTGTTCCGTATTCTGCAAATGCCCGCCTGAGGTCGTCTTCCGTAACCTGATAGGACAGGTTACCAATGTAAATTGACATAAAAGTCTCCGAATTTGGGGAGTGTGGAGAGTTAAATTCGGAGAGACGCTTTGAAAAATCAAAAGGAGTTACTCAACCGAACATAATCCTTATATGGATTAGTTTAGCACAGCGTTTGAATATGAACTAATGGTAAAACCGAATTTCCAAACAAAAGTTTCAAGGCTGGGTTACAACCCTTCTAACAAAAGACTTTTGCTGTTTTTGCCATGAGAGTTTTAGTTTCAATAGCAAATCAGTCTCAACTAGCGATCGCCCAAAAACTTTAGAGTTTTGGATATTGGGATTATTTACCAAGCATTAACTACATATTATTTTACTAGTGGCGTTAATTATACCATAGATAACTGTACTCAAAGCAAATTTGAAAATATTTATCAAATATCCCAGGTGATTTTAAGGGACTTAGATCTGTTAACTGTTGACTGTTGACTGTCAACAATAATGAAATACTTTTTCACTTGGAAGCCCCTTAACTTTCAGTGAACTGGGCTAAAATTCTTTCTGCTTCTTTACACAGCACTTCGTGATATTCACCGTTACTGGCCAGTAGACCTCCCCATTGATTGATATCACCTGTGTTGTATTCTAAAGGTGTACCATCAAAGTGAGTAAATTTACCTCCGGCTTCTGTTAAAATCAACTCTGGGGCTGCAATATCCCAATCTTTGGGAGCAGATTTGCCAGAGAGAGAAATGTAAATTTCTGCTTGTTGTTCGACAATTGTGGCGATTTTACACCCGACACTGCCAACAGCTTTTTGATTTTGACAGGGTAGATTTTGTAGTAGATGATCTAACCTTTGGTTGCGGTGAGAACGACTGACGACTAAGGTTAAATCTTCAATTCGTTTACCTGACGACACTTGTAAAGGAACACAGCCATCACGGGTTTCTAGAAAAGTGCCGCCGCCTTTTGTGGCATAATACAACTTTTGAGCTTCTGGAACTGCCACCACTGCCAAAACTGGGCGCGTTTCTTTGACTAAAGCAATGTGAATGGCATATTCCCCAGTTTTTTGGATAAAGTCCCGCGTGCCATCCAAAGGATCTATAATCCATACCCAAGGGGTAGAAGGTTTTGCAGACTCACTTAGAGATTGATAGGTTTCTTCGCTGATGTAAATAAACTCTTCATGACCTAGATTTGCTTGTAGCTTTTCCAGAATATATTGACTGACAGCTACATCGGCGACGGTAACAGGTTCATTTTCTTTGTATTGTATTGCTAAATTAGGATCTTTAGCAGTGCCGTGGTAATAAGATCGCAATATATCTGCTGCTTCCCAACCTACCTGACGAGCGATCGCTAATATTTCTTGTAAGTCTTTCATTAAATATAGCCCTATCTAACTTAAAAATATACAACCTCAGCTGGGCAAGACAGTTGTCTATCCTCAAATAAAATCCATCCAGCGCCGAGTACCAAAAAACTGGCAAGAATTAGCAGCGATATTTGCTGCCATCGCCAAGGCATCGGTAAAGCTTTCTTTTAAAATGTAGTGACAGAAGCCACCGTGAAAAATATCTCCAGCCCCTAAGGTATCAACGGCTTGAATTTTCGGCACATCTAAAATATTAGTTTGATTGCAACTCCAGTATTCAATTGGTTGTTCTCCGTGGGTAATGGCGATATGAGGAATATTAAATTTGCTTAGATAAGCAAAAACCTGTTGTGAAGTCTGACAATTTGGTGGATGAAAATTAGCCGAACAGATGGCGTAATCTACGAATGGTAAAATTTCCTCAAATCCAGGTTTCCAGCTACCACCATCAATGACTACCGGGATATTCTGGGCTTTGGCCATTTGGGCTATGGAATAACCAACAGCCATTTGATGTCCGTCAATTAAGACTATGGCAACATTTTCTAAAATATTGGCGGGAATGGATGCGCTACTTGCTTGAGTTTTCACGGCATTGATAGAAACCACAGCTCTTTGGCCTGTGGCTTGGGTGACAATAATTGAAGAGACTGGTGGTGCTAAATCGATGGTAGGCTGAAGATCGGCCATCGCCACTTGATAAGTTGCTAAATCACCTCGAATTAACTGGCCCGTTGGGTGAGAACCCACCACACCCAAGACTGTAGCTTGATTACCCAAATAACTAAAAGTTACAGCCGCGTTTGTCGCTGGGCCACCTGCTGCCACACTGTAGTCAATAGCAACAATCTTTTGATTATTCTGAGGTGGAGAGTCAGCGAGGTAAATCAAATCCAAGGTTACTAAACCTACAAATAACCCATTAGTCATTAGTTATTAGTCATTAGTCATTAGTTAACATTCATTTGTTTATAAATATTCGTAGTCATGTATGAATTATTTGTCATAACTCATAACTCCTAACTCCTAACTCATAACTCATAACTCATAACTCCTAACTCCTAACTCCTAACTCCTAACTTTCAACTTTTTGCTCATGCAAACCGATCCCAAACCAAGAACACTTTACGTCGTTGGCACACCAATTGGCAACTTAGAAGATATGACTTTTCGGGCGGTGCGAATTTTGCAAACTGTGGATATGATTGCTGCGGAAGACACTCGCCACACAGGGAAATTACTACAACATTTTGAAATTAAGACACCCCAAATCAGTTACCACGAGCATAATCGTACCAGCCGCATTCCAGAATTATTACAATATTTGACGAATGATAAAGCGATCGCTTTAGTAAGCGATGCTGGAATGCCAGGAATTTCCGATCCTGGATATGAATTGATTGAAGCTTGTATTGAAGCTGGTATTTCTGTAGTTCCGATTCCTGGGGCCAGTGCGGCAATTACGGCTTTGAGTGCAGCCGGACTTCCTACGGATAGGTTTGTGTTTGAAGGATTTTTGCCAGCAAAAAGTCAACAACGGCGAGAACATTTAGAATCTTTACAAACAGAATCTCGCACATTAATTTTCTACGAATCGCCCCACAGATTGCAAGATACTTTACAAGACTTAGCAGAAATTTTGGGGAGCGATCGCCAAATCGTACTCGCAAGGGAGTTAACTAAATTGTATGAGGAATTTTGGCGGGGAACAATTGCCGAAGCCATCGCCCACTACAGCCAACGGGAACCCCAAGGTGAATATACTTTAGTTCTTGCGGGAATTCCACCAAGTCAGCCCCAATTAACACAAGAAGAATTAAAAGCCGAATTAAAACAATTAATTAGTCAAGGAATATCGCGATCGCAAGCTAGCCGTCAATTAGCAAAAGAAACTTCTCTTCCCCGTCGCCAACTCTATCAATTGGCTCTTTCTTTGGTCATCACTCCAGATTCTTGAATATTTAATTATGCTTTTCAAGAGGAAGGATGTCGGCTTTTAATTATCAAAAATAATTGAAAATTAACAATATTTAATTAAAGCTTAAATTTATTTTAATTCTGAATTTTTAATTGTTAATTGCTAGGTTTCGAGGATAAAGTGTACCAAAGATACGATTCTTCTTTTTTTACTACATCCAATACCCTGTTTTTAGTTTAAATTTGAAGAATTATATTTTTACTTTTTCTCTGGAAATTGCGGGTATTTTTTTCAGTATATGCACAATAAGCAAAACAAAAATAGGTTGCAAAACTCGCCTCTACTTTTCTTACTTACCTTAGCTATAGCTATTAGAATCTACAACATTAATTCCCCAATTATTGGTATCCATTCCTGGCGTCAATCAGATACAGCAGCGATGGCGAGAAATTTTTATGAAAATAATTTTAATTTATTTTATCCTCAAATTGATTGGGGAGGTAATTCTCCTGGTTATTGTGAAACTGAGTTTCCCAT
>NZ_JACKZU010000318.1:0-9820 GCF_014222165.1 Nostoc sp. 2RC | reverse complement strand
AAAGCAGAGTTATCGGTAGAACCAGTTCCAGCAACTAGGCTGTAGGTGAAAGTGTTACCAGTGTCGGGGTCTGTGGTGCTGAAGTTGCCGACTACAGAGTTAGCAGCCACGTTTTCGTCAATGCTGCTAGCACTCAAGGCTATGGCTGTTGGTATTTCGTTGACATTATTTATGGTGATGGTGAAGGGACTTTCAAAACTGAGTCCTCTTTGGTCAGTGGTGCGTACTCGGATGCTGTAAGAATTCTTGGCCTCAAAGTTCGGTGAGCTATTGATTCGCAATTGATTGTCAACGATGCTGAAAACAGAGTTATCATTGGAACCAGTTCCAGTAACTAGGGTGTAGGTGAAGGTGTCGCCAATGTCAGGGTCTATGGTGCTGAAGCTGGCCACTACAGAGTTAGCAGCCACATTTTCGTTGATGCTTGTGGTACTTAAAGTTAAACCTGTTGGTGCATTGTTGACGCTATAGCTGCGGACATAGATATCACCGTTACCAGAAGATTGATCGCGCCAGGCGATCGCAAAGTCACCTTTAGTTTGCATAGCGATCGCCGGTTCAACCTGATCGCCTGCTGTTGTTTGGTTGACTAGGAATTCTGCACCCAGAGCTACACCTGCACTACTGAACTGACGCGCATAGATTCCGCTCCCACTGCCATCTTGACCTACAGACTCCCAAGCTACTGTAAAGTTACCATTGCCATCTAAGGCGATCGCTGCATTTGATTGGTTGCCAGCTGTCACCGTACTAATCAAAAATTCTCCACTCAAAGCGGTACCTGTGCTACTAAATCTGCGTCCGTAGAGGTCAATACCAGTTGTCCCTGAATTCTGGCTACTTTCCCAAACCACTACGAAATTCCCATTATTATCGATCGCCACAACCGGCGAATTCTGGGCTGAGATTGTAGTGACGTTAACCTGGATGGGATTACTGACTGCTATTCCAGAACTGTTGTAGAGGCGGACAAAAACTTCAGAATCCGTACCATTGGTGCTGGTATAAGCAACTACAAATGCTCCGCTAGCATTCATCGCCACAGCAGGTTGGGTTTCTAAATCTGTGCTGGCTGTATTGATTAATGTCTCACCACCCAATGCAGTACCAGCAGCACTAAATCGTTGAAAATAAACGCCGTTGGTATCACCACCAGATCCACTACCTCTCCACACCACAACATAATTACCAGTTGCATCTCTGCTAATTACCGGGTCTCGCTGTGCGCCTGTGGTAGTTGTGTTGACTAGAGTATCCCCGGTTTGGGCTACACCTGCACTGTTATAACGCTTGGAATAAACACCATAATTGCTACCATCTTGCCCAAAGCTATCCCAGACAACGGTAAACCCACTGAGTGGATCGTAGACGACGGCAGGTTGTCCTTGGTTGTCGTTGGTGACGGTGTTCACCTGAAACTCACTACCAACTTTTGTCCCAGAAAACGTGAAGCGTTGACCAAATAACCCAGTTCTATTTGTCTGTGTTGGATCGTCTTGTGCAACACTCTCCCAAATCACCACATAGTCACCATCGCTATCAATGGCGATCGCCGGAGTCTGCTGTGTCGTTGTGTTGGCATTATTAACTAAAATTTGATTGGAAAAAGGAACAAGTGCCATAGAATTATTCTTCCAGTTAAGGGTGTATTAAATGCATTAGTACTCATGGACGAAAGTCGCAAATACAAAGTCAAAACTTCAAAAACTGATCAGTTCAAATTTTTGTGAATTTTGAATATTATGTTGATTTTTGCCGCGCTGTACTAATAATAAATAGTTATAATGAGCTACCATTATAACGATAGGTACTAACTCTAGCTTCAAAAAATCAGTGATGCTTTCAAGCTTTAATCAACATAAAGCAAGCACTTCATTTGTTTCATTTATTGAAGATGTATTACTGTTCAGTAACCATAAAACATTGGATATTTGCAAGACATTCTGGAGTTAAACGTAGGTTTAACTTTTTTTGACCTATTGTTAATTTGGGTTTGGCAAACCGAAACTAAAGGGCTTCTTGGGTTTTATGGCTGAATTTCACCTACTAATCAAGGGATTTTTAGATTTGCTTAGCCTACGATGGGAACACATAGTTTATTGATGTTAAACCATAATATACTACACTTTTTCATCAATTAAAATCTAACGAACGGTATTTAAATATTTTTTAATTTCCTCATCATCTGAATTAAAAAAACATGAGGATTTATCGACTCTATTATGTTCTCAATATGCTAGAGGAGCTATTTTATTAATCAAAATCATTTTTCATTTATCCTCTATATTAAAAAAATATGAGAAATTAATTATTTTTATGAGGTGACAAATATGTTATTGCAATTAATTTATTCAGCTTTTTGCCAATATTTCAATCAATCATTTACTTTTCTATTAAGACTCAATTAGCATGTTGAAATGCGGTTAGTTAATAACTATTTATTTTGCCACAAAGGTACAACCTGAATAGCACGCTCGTTGAGCTTTTTCAAAACCAAATTCTAATGCCAATTTGAAAAAAGAATGCGACACATAGACAAGACCCCGCAATACGGTGCAGATAAGCAGTATGAACTTCCCTTGTAGTCTGGCAAAAGATTAAGGGGTAAAGGATGTATTTGAAGCCTTTTCCCTTTCCCCTTTAACCGAATCGTATTGAAACCCCTCCCCGAAGGCATCAACGGTTGCGGTATCTGTAGCCAACATTTTTTGAATCGGTTTAAGTTCAGATATCTGTACTCATTTACGTAAATAGGACGGGCAAGATGCCCATCCTACAAGAGTTTAATTAATTTGCTGAACTACCCCCTACCTTTAGGTAGGGGGTTCCAACTCACTGCGTGAGTTTCGTTTACCCTCTCAGGTTCCGACTCCTCACAAGGTATTGGATTACTGAACATCAACTCTGACTCATTGTTACCAATAAGTGACCTTAAACTAGTCGCAGTTCTCGCTGATTGATTTGACCCATTCCGCCAACCGTCCAGCAGGCATTGTTCCATGCCTAGCCAACCATCCCCGGCTGACTGGATTGACAGAGTTTCTGTTTTTGGATCGACGTAACGACTCAGGTAAGCAGATAAAATATCACGTTGCATTGTCAAACCACATTTAGAGCAGTTATGCACTCGTTGAGATAGTGATTTTTTCTGTTTATTACCGCACAAACAAGTTTGAGAAAGTGCGGTTTTGCGAGTCGAAAACATTAGAACTGTACCGCCAGCACTTTCAGCCTTGCGTATTAGTTCTGATTGAAAAGATGCGGGTGATTTAAACCCTATGGATTTACCATAATTTCTCTGCCAAGCTTTAACAGATACTTTCTCGGTTTTAATATGTTTACCGAGGGCTAAAGTTTGGTTGACTAAATTACCATGTAAAGATTTACGGTGAGCCGCTTGTTTACGTTGAATTTCACGTTTCTTAACAGATGTCTTTTTATAGCGGCTGGATTTATTCCACCGTTTTGAACCTTTCTTGACAGTGCCGTTGGAATTGAAATTATTAGGATTATTGGCACGGCGCTGCCTATCCATCTGTCGCTGTAACTTTGTAATCTTCTTTTGCTTTGATGTTAATTCAACAGCAAAAGAAGTCCAGGTAGTTTTTTTATCCCCAACAATTGCAACGGTACTAACACCTAAATCAATACCAACAG
Source organism: Nostoc sp. 2RC (assembly GCF_014222165.1). Classification (NCBI taxonomy): domain Bacteria; kingdom Bacillati; phylum Cyanobacteriota; class Cyanophyceae; order Nostocales; family Nostocaceae; genus Nostoc; species Nostoc sp. 2RC. The sequence goes on along the minus strand of NZ_JACKZU010000318.1, from coordinate 6,163 downwards.
TGCCGTCACTGATAATATTTTTAGGCTTTTGATAAGGTTCACCCTCACAGATTAACTGTGCAAACCAATAAGTTTTTTGATTAAGAATACAACGCACTAAGCGAACATATTTAATCTTTGATGACAACCCATGCAAGATTACAGGGTCATTGGTAATGATGCCTGGTAGTTTTAACTTTGACCATTCAACACCATTGCCAGTCCATCTGATACCTTGTTTATTGGTCTTGCCTTCTAGTGACGAAAACTGACCCTTCTGTTTAAACCTAACTTTTTTAGCCTTACCAAAAGCCATTCTCTCTAAAGCTTTAAAAGCCCTGGTTGCTATTTTCTGAATGGTATTAGCATCAAGGTGAGACTTAATCCAAATACTTGCAATAGATGTCTTGTTGGCAAAAGCTTGCAAATCATAGTCACTAAAACGATAAGCTTCCCTTGCTTTTTGAAAGGCTAAAGATTTAGCTTTTTTATCGTTTTTATTTATTAGTCTGGCTTGTTGGTAGAGTTCAGAATTTCTGACTAACTGTAGTCGAATTTTACCTTCAGACAATACAGCATTATATAGTTGCCTTCCTGCTTCTAATCTGACAGCAAGAACAGACAAATCTTTAAATGTCGTTATTAATGGTATGTTTGTAACGAAACTAGACGTTTTTGCTGCCAAAATTTAATCACCTCCTGTTAAATGCTAGACTATATTGAGATTGTACACAATATCTAATCAAATGACAACTGGAAAGGGTAAAAAAAGACTAAAAAATATACCCATCCTACACGATGAGGTTAAGCAAAGGCATCAAATAGTTGTTACTCCTACGGCATGGGAAAATATGAAATGCGAAGCTGATTTGAGAGGTATCAGCATTAGTGAATTAATAGAAGAATTTGGACGGCGATTAAAATCGCCCGCGCCTAGCCCCCATAAATAGAATTCAGGGGCTACCCCGGCGCGGTTATTTTGGTGTGCTAATTTTCGGAAGGGAAGATACCCTGTAGAGCAATCATAAAGTTGATGACCAATGATGGCTGCATATTTTCATGGGGTTGACTACCGCCACCATTAGCCACTGATTGAGTAGCCATTACAGAATTATTAGGATTCGTAGCATAAGCATTATCTGTTGCTATTGCTAAAAATTGCTCTCCTGGTTCTGTATTAATGGCAGGATTTGGATTCGCAAACAGCGTATGGGTATGGGCGGGTATTTCACTAACTAATAAGGTATGTTGTTCTTCACCACCATACCCAGCTAAGGGAAAATTAGTACCAGAAAAATGCATCGGTACTCGTCCCCGTAAGTCAGGTAATCCAAAGTTAGTCGTACCATCTCCGCCATAAATGTTTCCTAATAAAGAAAACAATGCTTGATTTTGGTCAATGGGTAACAGCTGCCCATTACATAGTGCCCAACCTTTAGGGGCAACATTAAACGAAGTCATTCTGATTTCACCAAGAAAAGGCTGAGTCATCAGTCATCTTCCTTTCATCTAAATTTGTTTGGTCAATAGTGACAACGATTTTTTAGGAAACAGTCATTGAAGTATGGTTGGTTTTACCTCAATTTCGCGGTGGGTAATCACCTTGCAAAGCAATAATGAAATTCACAACTAGATAAGGTTGCAAATTGTTATGTGGTTGATTTTCGCCTGTTTGTGTCAAAGCTGCGGGGTGCATCTTCGCTGGGGAACTGACCTGCGGGCCGTAGACTTCAGTGCGGGCACTGGCGAACATGGCTTCTGTGGGGTCGCCTCTATCAGCACCACCACCAGTTGCTTGCAGGATATGGGTGTGAGATGGAATCTCGGTCGCCAATAAGGAAACGGCTGTCACTCCGCTTGAATTACCAATCACATAGACACCACTGAAGTTGATGGGAATCCGCCCTTCCAAGTTGGGCAGTGCAAAGGTAGTTATGCCATCTCCACCATAAATAGTACCCAACAGAGAAAATAGGCCAGAATTTTGTTGGATGGGTAACATTTGTCCATTACAAAATGCCCAACCACGAGGAGCAAAATCACCAGCAAACATGCGAATTTCACCGAGAAAATTATCCATATAATCAGCTCCTTGATGATATTGACTTGTGTGAAATAGTAAACGACGAGGCTTTTGACAACTGCCATTCCATCTGTATATGGCTAGTCGTATAGCTTGTTTTATAGAATCCCAAGCGCTCATATAGATGGAAGGCCCGATTGTGCCAAATTACTTGCAGCCTGACAATCTGATGGTTTTGTGTGGCTTCATCTAATAGAGTTTGAACTAAGTGAGTTCCAATTCCCTGATTTCGATATTTCGGTAGCAGTGCGATCGCCAGTAAAAGAATTTCTGTCGGCCTTCTATTCACTAGAATGCTACCAACAGGGCGATGGCAGTACTCTACTATCTGATGTTCTGCCTGGGGGAAATTTATTTGATAAGACCAGCGTTGAGCCTTGAATTGCATTTGTAAAAAAGCTTCTCGCTGGGACTGGTTCCAACCCCAAGCATCTAATTCTTCCGCACGAGTGCTTGCATATAACTCAAACAGAAAATTCTCATCTTCACCACAGACAGCACGGCAGTTGAGCAAGCTAAAATCAATCATCTATATGCCCTCAGCAACTATTCTATGGAGGTCAATTTCAAGATGGGTAAAGACCTTGCAGCGAAATGATGAAATTGATTACTAGATAAGGTTGCATATTTTCATGGGGGTAGTTACCCTTACTAAAGGGGGCGATGGCATTTGCACTCATGGATACCAATGGATCGCTTGGTCGGGCATACATCTCAACAGTACCCGTAGCTGGCACATTATTAGCTGGGCTTTTATCTGTGGCAGTAATGACTCCTGGATCTGAATTAGTGTTGGCTGTCAAGGAATGATTATGTTCTGGCAGTTGATCTGTGGTTAGAGTTACGTCTTCCGCCCCTATTGTCTGGCCAATAATGCGGGGAGATAATCCAGTCCCCGTCCCTTGATGGATGGGCGCTCGACCCCGTAAATCAGGCAATGCAAAGGTTGTCTGTCCATCCCCACCATAGGTTGTACCAATCACAGAAAATAGGTCATTATTTTCGGAAATCGAGAGTAACTGCCCATTACAGAGCGCCCAATCTGTAGGTGCAAAATTTCCCCCGAACATGCGAATTTCCCCTATATACGATTCAACCATCGTTTCATGTACTCCAATTGTTCGATCTATGCAATTTCACTCGTTAGTTTTAACGATCTTTGCATTGGATATTACAGAAATATACTGTCAATGTATCGCGTAAAATTATACGTTTTAAGTAGCTATATCAATTTCTGTAACTAAAAACTTTACTTACTGAAATCAATCTTTAATTTCGGCGCTAGGCCTTAGCCAGTAATCAATTCCGGGTGCTGTAAACGCCTGATAAATCTCCACACGTTCGGCATTTAAGATATTTGGTCGAAAAACACCTGGTAAAAATTGTACCGCATACAGTTCTTGACATCCTGCTGTGAACTCTAGCATTCCCACTGTTTGCCCATTCTGCAAGTCTACGATCGCTACTCCACACAACAACTGCCGAAATCGCTCTTGCACGGGTAAATTGCCAAAAATGTGGCGTTCTCGAATCTGGCAAAGTCCCACCAAGGCATAGCTTCCTACAAAAGTTAATCCTCGTAAAAATCCTGGTAAGATGCAAACTACATCATGTTGTAGAGTTTGCGGATGCACGCGCCATAATTCTCCCTTCCCAGAATTCAGCAACCACAAATAACCCTGATGCCAGTGAGGAGAATGGGGCATGGAAAGTCCCCGCAACAAAATATCATTGTTTTCGACATCCATCAGGATGCCACCTGTAGCTTTGTCAGCGCGCCAGCCTCCGACTACATCACTTTCACCCAGAGCGGTAACGTACTTGGGTCGGTTGTTAACCAGTGCTAATCCATTCAAGTGACAACGGTCTTCTGGCACGAGCTGAGAAATAAATTTCGGCTGCCAATGGGGAATAAAGTTAAATTGATTGCTAAGTCTAGCAAGACAAGAAAAGCGGGTATTGACCAACCAGAGGCAATCTTGCCCAAATACTAAATCATGGGTATTTAAATCGCCTGTAAAATATACAACTCGTGGCAGATAAAGAGTATCGTAGCGTCCGGGTTGGTCTTCGAGGTAAGAATTAGCAAGTTGAGGAGCATTGGCAAAGATGTAGACTTGTTCTTTGGTAGCCAGCGCCAGACATTGTTCTCCCACAGCCAAGCCCATCGGTTTGGGAAATTGGCGCATCAGCAGAGTTAGCTGTTGTCCGTTCCAAGCAATGAAAGCAACTTTATTTGCTTGGTAAGTTGTCAGAGCGATCGCTCCTTGGGCTTGACTCATCCAAGAGATGAAGGAATCTGAAATCGAACAGGCGATCGCTTGACCGGGCTGGACGCTAGTATTAGATGATTGGCTCATGGGAGAAAATGGGTTCGGCAAACGACTCGCCGATCGCCTCTTCAGTTTGACTGTTACTGTAGTTCTAGTCAAGATCTGCGATCGCTACACATCCTTTCTCAACTTTTGATAAATTTTGAATTGATTGTGAATTCTGTATTTTTATTCAATTATTTTGCTTCTGGAGTTGCATGGCTACATTTACAACTTTTCTTTGCCTTTTTTTGAGTACCCGCCGTAGCCGATCTGCACTTAAATTTACTTGACGTTCAGATGCGAGTTTTTCTGCTAATTCTTTAGAATTATAAGCCTTTGCTTCATGAGCTAAGCAGTTTTCTAGATAAATCAAATCTGATTCCGAATATCGGGGTTTTCCTCCTCGTCCAGGTGCATCCCATAAGCCTGCTAACCCCGATTTTTTCCAGCGATGGAGGGTTTGGCGTACTGTTGAAATCGCCCAGTTCAAGCCTTTAGCAATTTCCTCATTTTTTAAGCCACGAGCATTCAACAATAAAACTTGGGCACGATCCTTTGTACGTTGAGGAATATCTTTAGCTTTTCTTAACTCTTCTAAAGTCTGCTTTTCTTCTTCAGTGAGAAAAACTTTCAATCGGCATCCCATAAACAAGAACCTTTCACACAGTCAAAGAATTTTGGATTTTGGATTTTGGATTGACCCCGGCCACTAGGGTGCAGGGTTTGAGGATTTTAAATTTTTGATTTTGGATTTGTTCCGACCACTAGGGACGGGGCATAAACTAAAAAAATCTAAAATCAGCAATCTAAAATCTAAAATTGGCACAGTCAATATTTGGCATTTTTACATCTATATCAGACCTTTCAATTGAGTACGGTACACATGCAAATAATACATACAAATTCAAAAATAAGTATTAATGCTACCGTAGTCTATTTTGATGGCTTCTACACACAACCTCTCGGCTTCAGAACATTTTAAAAATCGTACATTCACAGGAAAAATTAGGCATCTTTAACAATAGAGCCACCACCTGTATAAGTATATTTTTTGCATAATCAGATACCGTAATTAATAGCTATAAAGCCATTTTTTTGGTTTTATCTTGATTAATACCCAATGTCAATCCTATAAAAATGTATCATTAGTCTTTTTCAATCCTTTGTATTCTTACAAGTATTTCATCGAAACTTTAAAAAAATTTTGCTGCCATTTGAGAATTAGATGGATGAGCAGAAAAATGAATCTATAGTCTCAGTTTTTTATTCTACTGGTTTGAGGTAATTAGTTTTGATTATCTCCGAAAAGATACTTGCTTTCTCTAGTTTACATAATTTTTACATTCTAGTATCAATATTTTCCCTGGAGAAAACAAAATATGTAATGTCCATTGAAAAAAATACTGCTGTTTCCTTACTAGGTGATGATTATCAAAAATCTCTCACAATTTTTCTTACTTTTCTTACTTTTCCTACTTTTCTTACTTTTCTTACTTTTTTATCTAGTTAAACCATTACACATTTAACTTACATCTGCTTTAATGTTAGGTGTTGAGTGACAGTTACTACAACCCTCTTAAGCAATGCAATCCACTGTCAATACTTGTCGGTTAAGGGGAAAAGGGGAAGGGGGAAAGAAAAAACCTTTACCCTTTAACCCCTTCGGGGTGACGCTCCTTCGTCGCTAACGCTGACGCTAACGCCAGTCGCTCATGGGGGAAACCCCCAAGACCGCGCTGGCTCACCTTTTCCCAAAACCAAATTCCGAGTTGAAAATGCACAAAGC
>NZ_JACKZU010000317.1:0-9827 GCF_014222165.1 Nostoc sp. 2RC | reverse complement strand
GGATGAGGAGGTAGGGGAAAGGTTAAAGGGTAAAGGGAAAAGGGATAAATTTAACCTTTCCCCCGGTTGGTGAGCTTGTCGAACCATACCCCTTTCCCTTTTTCCATTCCCTGGAATGCCCCATGCCCAATTTTTAATCTTTCGCCAAAACTCCATTGAGGAAAATGTCAGCTAATCCTTCTGCCATTTGTTGCATTTGTTGGGGGGAGGCATCTGGTTCCATGAGGGTGTTGTTGGAAAAACCTGCGATCGCAAACATTCCTAAGAAAACTTTGGCCACTAGGTTGGCGTCCATTTGGCGATAAATGCCTTTATCCATTGCTGTTTGAAAGAAGGCTTCGGCAACGTCGGTCATTTTACTGATGACTTCTAATTGAATGCGATCGCGTAAGTCAGGATGAAATTGCACTTCCATGAAACAAACGCGCATTAAATCGGCATTTTTTTGAAAGTTCCACATCCGACGGCGCATCACTTGAGCTACTGCTTTATAGCTACCCATTTCGCTTAATTCTGTAAGCAGATCTGTCAGAATCTCCACCCATCCACTTGTGGCTACTTCTACCAAAATCGCTTTTTTATTGGGAAAATGGCGAAATAGAGTGCCTTCAGCTACACTTGCTGCTTGGGCTAAATCACGGGTAGTAGTGCCATCAAATCCCTGAGAGGCAAACAACCGTTGTGCTGCCTGTAAAATCCGGGTGCGTGTCTGAGCCTCTGAAGGCGGGGGAGAATTAAAAACTCGCATAATTGTTATGGTGAAATATCCGGTGCCGGACTTGTAGCATTATTCTCTAATGTCAAGTACAAAACCCGAAAAACCTTAATACAACATTAACGCTCTATTTGCTAAGTAGCGTATTTCTTCTGTAGTGTAACTTTATCTTAATTTTGGCTTATGAACAAACTCTGCCAGTGGATTTTCAATTTGAGATTTTGGATTTGGGATTGCTTCAACGGTTTACAGCAAGGAGTCCCCAATCTCCAATTATCAGTGACATCCTACCGAGTGTTTGCCGCTTTGTTGGCTGCGATGGTTTTTTGCTGGGGACTACACCCAGGAGTTGCTCTGGCTCAAACTCAAACAATATCTCCTGCAAGTTCGATTCAACCTTATCTCGATGGAGTCATCAAGGAGTTAACGGAGTTTCGCCTAGACAATGGTTTGAAGTTTATTGTTCTGGAACGACATAAAGCACCTGTGGTTTCTTTTCTGACTTATGCTGATGTCGGTGGTGTGGATGAGCCGGATGGTAAAACAGGTGTAGCGCACTTTCTAGAACATTTGGCCTTTAAAGGAACGACGCGCATCGGTACAGAAGATTACAAAACAGAAAAACCACTATTAGAACGCCTAGACAAGTTGGATGCCCAAATTCAAGCAGCGAAGGCTGATGGTAAAAAGGATGAAGTGGCGCGCTTGGAAGCTGAGTTTAAACAAGTGGAATCCCAAGCCGGGAAGCTAGTCAAGCAAAACGAACTGGGGCGAATTGTGGAACAAGCGGGGGGTGTGGGTTTAAATGCCACTACTTCCAGTGAAGCTACGCGTTACTTTTACAGTTTTCCTGCCAATAAGTTGGAACTTTGGATGTCGCTGGAGTCGGAGAGATTTCTTGACCCTGTAATTCGTCGTGAATTTTATAAAGAAAGAGATGTGATTTTAGAAGAACGACGGATGCGGGTGGAAAATTCACCCATTGGGGCAATGTTGGAGAAATTCATTGACACTGCCTACAAAGTTCATCCTTACAGGCGTCCGGTGATTGGTTATGACAAAGATATTCGTAACTTAACACCAGAAGATGTACAAAAGTTTTATGACGCTTATTATGTACCAAATAATTTAGCGATCGCCATTGTGGGAGATGTCAATCCTGCTGAAGTGAAAAAACTTGCACAAACTTATTTTGGACGCTATCAAGCCAAAGTTAAAGCTACTGCCAAAATTCCTGCGGAACCACAACAAAAACAAACACGGGAAGTTACTTTACAACTACCTGCCCAACCTTTGTATTTTGAAGGTTATCACCGTCCTTCAGTTACTCATCCAGATAATGCAGTCTACGAAATCATTGGCAGTTTATTAAGTGATGGTCGCACTTCACGGCTGTATAAATCTTTGGTAGATAAACAGCGTTTAGCGCTCAATGCCCAAGGTTTTAGCGGTTTTCCTGGCGATAAATACGCAAATTTAATGTTATTTTATGCCGTCACGGCTCCCGGACGTACTGTTGATGAATTGGCGATCGCTTTAGACCAGGAAATTCAAAAATTAAAAACTGAACCTGTATCTGCGGTTGAGCTAGAGCGAGTAAAAACCCAAGCAAGGGCTGATTTATTGCGTAGTTTGACTTCTAATAGCGGCATGGCTCAGCAATTGTTGGAATATGAAGTTAAAACTGGCTCTTGGCGGAATTTGTTTAAGGAGTTAGATGAAATTGCAGCGGTAACTCCTGGCGATATTCAGCGGGTGGCAAAGGCGACGTTTACACCGGAAAATCGCACCATTGGTAAGCTGTTGTCGAAACAGGGCTAAGAAAAATGAACCGCAAAGGACGCAAAGGAAGAGAGATATGGAAAGGTATAAGGGTAAGGGTAAAAGGAAGATGGGTTTAAAAATTCCTAATGGGAAGAAGATTGTTTCGGCGTTGGTTGTGGCTTTTGCCTTTTTACTTTTTACTTTTAATTTTTCGGTTGCAGCCACGGCACAGGCCAAACATTACACTGAGTTGCAATTACCACCGCTACCAGAAATTAAGTTACCAAAGTATGAGCGGTTTGTACTGCAAAACGGGTTGGTTGTGTATTTGATGGAGGATCGTGAGTTACCTTTGGTGAAGGGTACGGTGTTGGTGAGGACTGGGAATCGTTTGGAACCCTTGGAAAAAGTCGGGTTGGCTGGTTTTACAGGGGCGGTAATGCGGACTGGAGGAACTACCAAGCATTCTGCTGATGAATTAAATGAAATATTGGAACAACGGGCGGCTTCGGTGGAAACTGCTATTGGTGAAACTGCTGGTAGTGCGAGTTTTGATGCCCTGAGTGAAGATTTAGAAACGGTGTTTGGGTTGTTTGCTGAAGTGTTACGATCGCCAGTATTTGCTCAAGAAAAGCTAGATTTGGCGAAAACCCAAGCCAGGGGGGCGATTGCACGGCGCAATGACGATCCTAATGGCATTGCGAATCGAGAATTTCGCAAGTTGCTTTATGGCAAAGATAGCTCCTACGGTCGCACCACAGAATATGCAACTATAGATCGAGTTTCTCGTGAGGATTTGCTGAAATTTTATCAGCAATATTTCCACCCGAATAATATGATTTTGGGCATAGTGGGGGACTTTGACGCAAAAAAAATGCGATCGCTAGTTCAAGCCAAGTTTGGCGACTGGAAACCCAACCCCAAAATTACTAAACCCCAACTACCAGAGGTTTCCCCAGCTAATACTGGCGGTGTATTTTTTGTCAATCAGCCGCAGCTAACACAAAGCAGCGTGTTAATTGGACATTTAGGCGGAGAGTTTAACAATCCAGATTATCCAGCCCTAAGTGTGTTGAATGAAGTGTTAAATGGATTTGGCGGACGGTTATTTAATGAATTGCGATCGCGCCAAGGTTTAGCTTATTCTGTATACGGCTTCTGGAGTCCCCGTTACGATTATCCGGGGATGTTTGTTGCTGGCGGACAAACGCGATCGGATGCTACAGTGCAGTTTGTCAAAGCTTTAGAAGCTGAAATTAAGCGTATCCAAACCGAAAAAGTGACACCAAAGGAACTAGCTTTTGCTAAAGAATCAACACTCAATTCCTTTGTTTTCAACTTTCAAGACCCCAGTCAAACCTTATCGCGCCTGATGCAATACGAATATTACGGCTATCCGGCTGATTTCCTATTTCGCTATCAAAAAGCCGTAGCCGCCACCACAGTTGATGACGTGCAACGGGCGGCACAAAAATACCTCAAGCCAGAAAACATCGTCACTTTAGTAGTGGGTAATCAAACAGCTATTCAACCACCCTTGACACAATTAGCTACAAAAGTAACACCAATAGATGTGACGATTCCCGACTTACAACCACAGGCCAAGAATTAGGGCATTGCTGAATAAGCTAATGCGCGCTAAAAAAGCATAACTAACAAGAGTGGTTGTTGACTGTTAACTGTCAACGGTCAACAGTCAACAACCTAAACCAGAATAATTTATTTTTTGAAGTTACCTGATTGCTTGATAACAACACATAAAAAAGAGACAGACAAATCAAACAAATTTATAGCAATTCATCAGTAATTAAGACACAATTTCCTGATTTTTGTCTATAAAATTTCTCTAAATTTATTGACTTTATGGAATACCAAAGCAAAATAATATAATGAATAGTTTTGATATTTGATTTCAAAATTATTCACAATCGGGTTATTTAGCATTAAGTATTTCTGGAGTTGAGTCAATGGTCAGAATCAAGGTTTACGAGCTGCACCCTAGTGCAGACAAAGAACTTATCAATGAAATCACTGCTAGAGAAATGAAGACAGTAGAAGGTGGTGTAGGAGCTAACCCAACAAATAGGCAGTTCTCTAATACACTTGACCCAATTAATCAATCCACTACAGCTGAACCTCAATCATCACGCATAAACTCGCTGCAAGAAGTAAATTCCCTCTTAGATAACTTTAGGTTAGAACTGGATAAAATATTTAGGAGGCTGGTATAAGAGGTAATTTGCGAATTTATCTATGAGCAGAGTTTTGTTATTTAAGTTTTCTCTCATATGCGTGCGTTCTAATTCTCACTAATATTAGAACGCACTTTTTTATGAAAAATTTTAAGTATGAAGGCTTAATATAGCAATTCCAAATAATTTGTGAAATATTACGTGTTAGGGTTGTTGACTGTTAGGGACATCCAATAAATTAATTACCACTACTTGTTGTGTGTGCATCTTGTCAGTCCTTAGCTTGGGGCGGGCGAGACGCCATTGGTGTCAACTTAACCTGAAACCTTTGTGATGACCTAGTTTTGAATTCACTCATTTACGAGTTCCATCCGCCCTGCCCCACCCCGGTTTTGTCTAAAGCCAAAACCTCCCCTCCCCTTGGCAAGGGGAGGGGTTGGGGGTGGGGTAAAACGATTGTGGGACAAGAGTTTGAGCTTAAGTTGACACCTATGGCGAGACGCCCACCCCACAAGAAGTAGTTGATTATTTTTTTATTTGCAAGTTCCTTAATCGTTGACAGTCAACACCGATATTATTCACAACTGAAATAGGATTGCTATAAAAGTTCGTAGTCAGGGTTTTAGTCCTTTAAAACCTGTTAAGAGAGCGATAAATCGCCCACTACAAACAACACCTTATTTGATATTTAATGATTCTAAATTCTATTTTGATAAAGACTCAAGTCATTGACATCTGTCTTTATAAACACTTTTAAAACCTTGACTTTGCTAATTTCATCAATAAAAATTGCAGTAACAGGTAAGGAAAGCCGAGCTAAATTATCTGTTGAATTAACCTGGTTTAAAGCAAGTTTTCTAAGAGGAAAAATGGCAAATATCACTCTTTCCGAACTCTATGTTTCTGGTTCTGATTTGTTTGCAGGAACCGAAAGCTTTCTCAATGATTTAAACGATGCTGATTCCATCTCTGGTGGTAACTATTACAATTTCAGCGACATTTCAAGCTTGACAAAACTAGCTGAAGCATATGTTGATACCTATGCTATCGGTCATGTGACCTTTGTCGCTAAGTCCTACAGCAACGGTACATACTACTAATTGCTGAGCAGTTACTCACAAGCCTCAATGGCTCTTTGGGGATAAAAATAACAAGTCGTCTCTATTTCATGTCTGGGGTTTCTTGATTATGAATAATCCTCAAGAGCCAAACAAATATATTCCTACTGCTGAATTAAAACAAGGATTTGAGGAATAAGTCATGGCAAATATTACTCTTTCTGAACTCTACGTTTCTGGTTCTGAATTATTTGTAGGAACCGAAAGTTTTCTTAATGATTTAAGCGACGCTGATGCTATCTCTGGTGGTAATTATGGTGGTTTTAGCGACATTTCAACCTTGACAAAATTAGCTGAAGCATACGTTGATACCTATGCTATCGGTCATATCACCTTTGTCGCTAAGTCCTACAGCAACGGTACTTACTACTAATTGCTGAGTAGTTAGTTAACAAAGCTCAATGGCTCTTTGGGATAAAACATAGAAAGCTATTTCTATTTATACCCAAGAGCCAACTAAATGAATTGAACAACAATACAAGGATTTGAGGAATAAGTCATGGCAAATATCACTCTTTCTGAACTCTACGTTTCTGGTTCTGAATTGTTTGCAGGAACCGAAAGCTTTCTCAATGATTTAAGCGACGCTGATGCTATCTCTGGTGGTAATTATGCTGGATTTAGCGACATTTCAACCTTGACAAAACTAGCTGAAGCATATGTTGATACTTATGCTATCGGTCATATCACCTTTGTTGCTAAGTCCTACAGCAAAGCTACATACTACTAATGCTTGAGTAGTTAAGTAGAAAGCTTAATGGCTATTTGGGTATAAAAATAGAAATTAATTGATATTTATACCCAAAGGCCAATCACATGAATTGAATGAAAACCTAATGATTACAAGTGCTTGAGGAATAAGTCATGGCAAATATTACTCTTTCTGAACTCTATGTTTCTGGTTCTGAGTTATTCGTAGGAACCGAAAGTTTTCTCAATGATTTAAGCGACGTTGATTCCATCTCTGGTGGTAGCGAAAAGTCTGGATTTAGCGACATTTCAACTTTAACAAAGTTAGCTGAAGCGTATGTTGATACCTATGCTATCGGTCATATTGCTTTTATAGCTAAATCATATAGCAGTAGTGCTGTTGGTTGATAATCAACTTGTAGTTAATTAAATCTAGCAATCCTACTTGAGTTGAATAATTCATATTATTTTTCAACCAATGATTTAGGATTGCTAGCTTCGGCGGAAGGCAGGGGATATTAAAAAATCAAAAGTTATTTAATGCGTGAATTTTGAATTGATTTTTCTCCCTTGTCTTCCTTTGCTACATCAATAATTTTTGCAAAAGCTCTACTCTCTTCAGCCCAAAAAATCAATAAAATATGGATTTTTTAGCTTCTGGATGGAGTTATAGCAACTTTGAAATTTTCAAGGAAATATCTGAAGAATATGCCATTTTTATTAAGTTCTCAAAATGTTTTTGATTACCTAATTTCTCTGGGATTATGTACTCACGAAAAACAAGGATTGAGTAAAATTGAGCTAAAGCCTGCGAAAAATTTTAACTTGTTAGTTACCTTACCAGAAGGTCAGCAACTTTTAGTTAAACAAGAACGTCACAATCGAGAAGGAAAAGCTGTTGGTGAGTTTGTTGACGAATGGAGAATTCATAATTTTTTTCGGACTTTTCCAGAAATTAGTCACATTCGCTCCTATTGTTCGGAAGTACTGCATTTTGATGCGGAAAATTCCATTATTATTTTTAATTATCTGAGTAATTATCGCGATTTGGCAGACTTTTACATCAAAGAGAATTTTTTCTCCACTGAAATTGCCAAGGTAATTGGCAGGATTTTGGCATCGATTCATCGTGTAAGTCTTAGTCGTCCAGAATATCGAGAATTTTTTCAAAATCGCGAAAATGCATCTAGTCAACAACCTCCAAACCTACATCAAGGACTAGATAGAATTACACCAGAAATTTTCGGTAGAGTTCCTAATGATGGATTGAAATTTTTCACCCTTTATCAACGTTACGATAGTTTAGGACAAGCGATCGCAGATTTGGCTAGCGCTTTTAATGCCTACTGTTTGACTCATAACGATTTGAAACTGAATAATATTCTGATTTCTCTCAATTGGGAACAAGCAACTTTTCAGGAATCACTTTCAGGTGAAAGTGTGATTCGGCTGATTGACTGGGAACGTTGTGATTGGGGAGATCCAGCAAATGATTTAGGAAATTTATTAGCCAGCTACCTGCAAATATGGCTATATAGTATTGTCATTGGTAAAGATATTGCGATCGAACAATCCTTACGTCTAGCTACGACTCCTTTGCAACTCCTCCAGCCATCAATGGCGGCGTTAGTGACTACTTATTTAGCTGAATTTCCTCAAGTACTACAACATCGTCCTGATTTTTTACAACGAGTTATCCAATTTTCTGGTTTAGCTTTGATTAGATCTATTCAGGCGATACTCCAGTATGAAAAGAGATTTGGTAATTCTGGTATCTGTATGCTGCAAGTTGCCAAGAGTTTATTGTGCCGTCCAGAAGCATCTATACCCACGATTTTTGGCGTCCAAGCATCAGACCTCCGTCCAACAAACTTATCTCCTGTGTAGACCTTGGTGGTCTACGTTTTTTGAAAATCCCTAAATTTCCCGCCGTTGCATAATTTCGGGATGATTTGAGAATTTGCATCAAGACATAATCCCCGTGTCTCCGTGTCTCCATGTCCCCGTGTCCCCGCGTCTCCATATCTCCATGTCCCCGTGTCCCCGCGTCTCCATATCTCCGTGTCTCCGTGTCTGGTGTGTCAGCCGAAATCATCCCATTATTCAGCAACGCCAATTTCCCTTCTACTCCTCTGTTATTTACACAGTAGCCATTATGCAACTATTAGACTCCCTACAAACTCAACTATCAGAAGTTCCAGAGCCATTGCAGACATTGTTACAAGACATCGTTCATAACGTTCAAATTCAATCTCATTATTGCATTCAGCATCCAGATTACAAACCAATGGAATTACCAGAGTCAGCAATTCCAGGCTTTCAGCAATTACCTTTGGATCTGCAAAACAAATTTTTAAGTCTGCAATTGCGTAGTTTTCTCTACGGTATCTATTACAACGGTTCTTTAAAATCTGCTCTTGCTTTTGATGCAGATACATCAAATTTGGCACTCAACCAAAATCTGGAAAATAATACTCTTTTGGGTGTAGATGTAGCTTTTTATGAACGCTTACATGAAAGCAATAGGGGTGAAGGCTACTTCAGCAATGATTGGCTTGTAATTCAAGAAGAAGATGACTTTGTAATTGTATATAAAAATGGTTTGAAACTACATATACAGCGACATATTCATTTGCAACCAGCACAACGAAATGCTACTCTTGGTAACTTAGTTGCAATTAGAATGCCCAAAAATTTAGTACAAAATGCATTCTATATGGCAATTGGTAATGCAGCTTCTCATGCTAATGAAAATATTGTGCGCGTTTATTTCAATTTAACCGCAGAAGGAGCAGTTGCAGTGATGGATAGTTTAACTACCCAACTCAACTTCAGAGATATTCCTTTTTCATTTAAAGCACTCTATAATCCTTCAGATTATGAACGTTGCGATTCAGCAGTACTTTATTTTGACAAAAACAGATATGAGGTTATTCAGCCAGTATTAGAAAGGGTGTATTTAGAAAATCAATCTTATTTTAAAGAAGAAGTACCTTTGTTTACCAAGTTAATAGCACCAGGATTAGCGATCGCTGAAGAACCAGACCAAAAGTTTAGCACTCATGAAAGCTTCGGTACAAATCGCTGTCAAATTATTGCCAATGGTTTGCTTGATAGTTGGCTGGGAGGAAATGATACACCAGCAGAGCGCATGACAGCAGTTTTAAAATATTTTTCTTTATACCAAATTCAATTACAACGTCCCTACCTCAATGCCAATTCTGAGGATATATACACTTCATTGCATCTCTAACAGTCTGATTTGATTTGTTAAACAATTTTGGATTTTAGGTTTTCATCCAAAATTTAAAATCCAAAATTTTTATAAGGTTATTTACTGATTATATC
>NZ_JACKZU010000316.1:0-9838 GCF_014222165.1 Nostoc sp. 2RC | reverse complement strand
TAGTCTGTCCCATTAGTTCTGAGAGATAAATAAGTTTGTAGTTAGGACTTTAGTCCTTGATTTTTAAGCACTGAAGTGCTTACTACAAACTCATCAAAATTAATGGGATAGACCAATGCAGCGTCTCTAATTGTACAAAATTGTGGGTTTACCAGAGGCGATAAATCGGCGTTTCTACAAGTGTTTTGGTCTTATCTGAAATGTATTTTTATATATGTATTTGCGTTGCTTTGAGCATGTGGTAAGTAATTATTAACTGGGTGAGAGCTAGGGGGTAACTTTGGAGTGTTTCTCCAGTTGTACCAGCTATTTTGCCCAGTTCTGGATTGCTTTCGCGATCGCAAATACTTCTTAAATGAGGCATATCAGAACAGATAATATGCTCTAATTTGTTCACCTGTTCTAAGGTGGCATGACCATCAACTTCTAAGACATCTACAGGTTTACCCATATCTCTGTCTAGTCCCAGGCGGATGGCTGAGTCGGAATTCTCGCCAGAGTTAGTAATTACAGTGAAATCTGGATGAGGAATTGTAGGACGCAGTACTAAGCGGACATTTAGGTGTCCGTTGGTTTCATCTTCTTCTTCGGTGGGTGGGTAGAAACTAATAACTATATCAGACCATTGCCGTTGGGGACGGATAAATTCTGCTGAATCTGGTTCGCGTTTTTCCAGTTCCGCCAATACTTGTTCGGGAGTGTAGCCGCGCTTTTGGGTATCGCGTTTGACTTTCCAGTTGGCGCGTAGATCTTCAGGAGGCGCAAGGTAAACTTTTACGTCATAGGAGTCGCGGGCGGCGCGGGTGGAATAACCGAGTAATCCCTCAATAATCACAAATTTATTGGGCTTAATATACTGCGGTGGCTCGAATGTGCCTGTTTTATGGCTGTAAACTGGCTTGAGAATTGGCTGTCCTGTGCGTAATAGCGACAGGTGTTGCTGCATAATATCTAAGTAGTTGCAGTCTGGGTGAAGAGCGGTAATGCCAATTTCTGCACGTTGCTGGCGATCGTAACGGTGATAATCATCTGTGCAAATGAGCGTGACATTTTCCGGGCCGAGTACCTGAGCGATTCCTCGCGTTAGTGTTGTTTTCCCAGCTGCGCTGTCGCCTACAATACCAAGAATTATTGGACGGCTCATTCTTCCTCCCAGAATCAAAACTAGCTCAGTAATAAAATTTCCCCACAATAGTTTTCATTCTAAAAGGGTTTAGGCGAGTAACTCAAACAATGCCTTGGTATGCAATATCTCTACACATACAATCGATCTCTTGCAATCAATTGCTTTTTACACTCTTGGGGTAAAGGGTAAAGGGTAAAGGTTAATGGTTCGACAAGCTCACCAACCGGGGAAGGGGACAATACAGAACTTTTTCCCTTATCCCGACTTATGCAACAATTCGGGATAAGGGGCAGGGGAAAGGTTTCAACGACCGAAATCGGAACAATTTATTTTTTGGAGTTCCCTAATTTCCTGATTTTGAGTCTAGCAAGCGAGTAGCGGACATCAGAATTTGTTTGCTTTCAGCATCTTCAGGTTTCAGACGAAGTGCTTCATTCAAATCTGCTACCGCGCCTTTGTAATCTTTTTGTATGAAACGGAGTGCCCCACGAGCTTTGAGAGCTTCAAAATATTGGGGTTTGAGCCGAATTACTTCGCTATAATCTGCTAATGCCCCTTGATAGTCTTTCTGTTGAAAGCGAACTCCTGCCCGTATTTGTATAGCCTCAATATCATCAGGTTTTAGACGAAGTGCTTCATTCAAATCTGGGATCGCGTTTTTGTAGTCTTGCTGTATGAAATGGAGGGATCCACGAGCTTTGAGAGCTTCAAAATATTGTGGTTTGAGCCGAATTGCTTCGCTAAAATCTGCCATTGCTCCTTGGTAGTCTTTCTGTTGAAAGCGAATTTCCCCACGATTTTTAAAATTGTTAGCATCTTCTGGGTCAAGACGCACAGCTTCATTTAAATCAGCCAGCGCTCCTTTTAAATCTCCCTGTCTACCGCGAATCAAACCCCTAAGTGAGTAGGCTGTGTCTTCGATATATTCTGGATTTAAGCGAATTGCTTCATTTAAATCAGCCAGCGCTCCTTTTAAATCTTGTACGCCAAAACGCGCTGCACCGCGAGTAAAGTAAGCCCAAGAACTAGGATTTTTTTTAACAACTTGATTTGATAGTTCTAATGCATCTGGAAAACGTCCTGTTCCAAATAATATCAAGCTCCGAAATATCTGAACGCTAGAATCATCAGGGTCTAATTTTGCTACTTGGTTAAAGGATTCTAATGCTTGCGGAAATCGTTCTAAGCCAAGAAGTGTTAGCCCATGAAAGCGCCAAGCGGCAGTAAAATTTGGTTCTATTTGTTTAGCGCGATCGAATGATTTTAGGGCTTCTTCGTATTCTCTACTACTCATCAGCACAAAGCCGCGTAAATACCAAGCTTGATAAAAGTTTGGCTGGAGTTCAATTGCTTTTTCAATCGCTTTGATTGCTTCTTTTCTTTCTTGTTGTCCTATGGTTCCGTCTTGAGAGTTTCGCGCGATTTGCCAACCATAATTGAGCCAATCAATGGCATCTGCATTATTTTTGGGTTTTTCGATTTTCAGTAAAGCTTCGAGAATTGAATTGGTTTCTTGTGTGGTCAGTGGTGGTGGTAAAGTATTCTCGACTCGCAACACAGGAGTCATTCCCACTGACTCGGCCCAACGCACAAAGCTACGGATGGGAACTCCCCAACTAAAACCTAATGTAATTAAACGAGGCTGACCATTTTTGTCAGTAATTTTTTCTAGTTCTGCTGTTCCATGAATCCCAATGACTCGTCCACGAGTATCTAATACTGGGCCGCCACTCATGCCTTGTTCAGTCAAATTTGTATAAACTAATTCATACCCATAACTCAAAGATAAAGAGTTCTTGGCGACAATGGAGGCAAATATTTTGGATGCTACGTTTCCGGTTGTCAATTGACGTTGTGTTTGAACATTTCCGGGTTTTTGTCCTTGCCATCCGGAGACGAAAATGAAGTTTTGATCTTTAACTATGTTGTAGTTAGCTAAGGTGGCGACGCGGTAATCTTGTTCGCTAGTAAACTGTAATATGGCTAAGTCTGTGTCTGGAACTGTTTTGAGATTATTGTCATTCACCTGGATTTGATGTTGTTTGCCATCAGGGGTGATGATTTCTAAAACGGAGCGATCGCATTTTTGCGAACTGCGAATTACGTGTTCCGCAGTCAGGACGCTGTAAGTATTTCCCTGTTTGGCAATGATTACTCCCGATCCGCTACACTCGCGTAAAGTGGGCACGTCTATTAGCACCGTAATTTCTTGGGCAATATTATTAACTTCATTGGCGATGGGAGGAAGATTTGCACTAGAAGGTGCGTTAGCTGCGGGTAAGGTTTCTTTGGAAGTATAACTAGGAGCCAATCGAGCAAATGTTTGGATGGGAATTCCCCAACTGTAACGGCTCATTAAATCTCGTAAAGCTTCAGTTGGCTGGGAACCATCTTCATAAATGTAAGGGTTACCCCAAAGCGGATAGGCATGAATACCATTGATCCCAATTACTTGTCCTCGACGATTCAGTATCGGCCCGCCACTCATGCCCTTTTCAATTTCGTTGCTGTAGCCGATTTGATATCCTTCTTTAAAAGCTCGGTCTGGTACTAGTAAAATTTGCCCTGCTTTGAAAACAAAGCCCTGAGACTGCGATGGGTTCCCCTCAAAGGGAAATCCTGCTGCGTATATTGGTTGGTTAACTGCGATGGTTGATAAATTTCCCAAGGAAGCCAAGCTATAGTTTCCGCTAGTACGGAACTCCAACAAAGCCAAATCTTTGCCCTGAAAGTTGACTCCTTTAACCAAATTGCCTTGGTGTATTTTCCCGTCTGCTGTTTGAATTTGAACGGGTTTGCCTGATTGTAAAACGTGTTGATTGGTGATAACCGTATAAGTTTGACCTTGTTTTTTGAGTAAAATTCCTGAACCTCGATTTTCGCCAGATAAAATCTTTACGGTTATCGTTCTGGCTAATTGTTTGATTTGCTCTGGCGATCGCTCGGAATTTGACTGTTGAGCATAAGCTGTTGGCGAAAAAATGCTCAAATAAACAGTTTGTATAGGCAACGTCAACAGTATGCCCATCCAGGCGATCGTAGCCAGGGAGCCGTTAGAAATTAATTTTTGTTTCATGTTGCTTTTACCGCTTGCAAATTTCTATACAAATATGCTTAACGAGCATTCTGCTACTTAAATGAATTATTCAGTTATCAGTCCCAATAGCCTATGGCGTAATGTTTTACCAGGAGTTTAACTGGTAACTGTTCGCTGTTAATTAAGGTGACTCCATGTTGACTGTTATCTGCGAACGGTCAACAGTCAACAGTCAACAGTAACAACGAAATATTGCTTTATTTGAAAATCCCTAAACCCAGTATTTAGTTTTGTCCTTCTGGTGCTTTTTCGCTCAGTAACATGCTCATATCTATGTATACTTGAGAAGAAGCATCTTGAGATTGTGAAATTGGGCCGCGAGCGCGATAACCAATTTCTACAAGGTTTTGAAGTACTGAACTTGCGTCTTGATGAGATTTGAGTGTGAAGAGTAATTGACTGCAAGGGCCACCGTATTGACTAGCAGCACAAATCACAGCTTGACTACCAGAAATACCAGTGGTCAAGTAGTTTAAGATACCTTTTTCATAGGCACCTTGGAATCTGGCAGATACTTCTTGGCAGCGTATTTTCGGAGTGTAACTGCCTAAAGTTTTCACCCAGCGAATTATGGGAATCTTCTTGTTGTTGTAGTTTTTGGCATACGTCGTCCATACACCATCGTTGCTTTGTTCGCAAAAATAAGTTTTACCTTGAGCAAAACTGGGTGGACTGGTGCTAGCAATACTACCCAGAGCAATTGTACCTACTGTCAGTAATTGCAAAAATAGCTGGGGTTTCATCGTTGGTAGTTCTCACTAAGATCTAAAAAAAGCATACATACTTATGTATTTACCACAAAATGACAACAATGTTACAATGTAAAAAAAATGTGAAAATTTATTTAAGTATAAATTCAGGTTTTGGTTGTTGGTTGTTGACTGTTGGTTGTTGGTTGTTGACAGGCATCACTGATATTTTTCACAAATCAAAGAAGCTGGTACACAAAGAAAACTGCACATTAACTAGTGAAAGTTGTCTTTTTTCCTTTGTCTTTACAAACACAAATGACTAATGACTAATAGACCTCTTGCAAAAGTGCTTTTTGGACTCTTGTGGTCAAAGGGATGCATCTTTATTGGGGAAAGGGAAAATACCAAGCCTTTCCCCCTTTACCCTTCCCCTTTTCCCGACTTCTGCAATAAGTCTAATGACCAATGACTATATAATTTACTGATTAATTTCTAAGGAATTAATGATAGTTTTTGCCGTAGGTAAATATTTGGCATATTTCGCAACATCAGCTGTATAAGTCATAATATAAGCTTTGTTATGTCTAATAGTCCAAATTTGCAAGCGTTGAATTTTTACTCCTTCCTCTTCAAGAGTGTAAATCGCTTGATAAGCAGGTTGGTTTATAAATTCAGTTTTCCCTTGTTCGATAATTTTTGTATTTGGATCTGATTGTTGAATTTCATCCAAATAAAAGTTAGTAAATTGCTCTAATTTTCTACGATTTTCTGGTAATTCTTGAATAATTAAATTAACATTTTCTAAATAATTGTCTGTTTCACCTTCTTTTGAGGAACTAAATTTTACTACGTTACCAGTAATCCTATCTGGTGTTCCAGTTTGTTCCCAATTTTCAGGGTATTTCATGGTGATGCCATAAATGGCATTGTTATAATTTTCCAGGTTATAACGCGGAATGAAAATAAATAAAAAGGCAATCACAGTAGCTGCACTTGCTATTCCCAAACCAATAAAGGTCTTGCGTAAAATTGATTTTGCAGGCTGATTAGCTACCTTCAGTTGTTGTAGAACTTGTAATACTTCTGTTGCCGATTGATATCTTTGTCGAAAGTCATATTTAACCATTTTATCGATGATTTGCGCTAACCCAGAGCTA
Source organism: Nostoc sp. 2RC (assembly GCF_014222165.1). Lineage (NCBI taxonomy): Bacteria > Bacillati > Cyanobacteriota > Cyanophyceae > Nostocales > Nostocaceae > Nostoc > Nostoc sp. 2RC. Next base: position 3,766 of record NZ_JACKZU010000316.1, on the reverse strand, counting down.
ATTTTTGCTTGGTCGCGCCAGATGATTTCACCTGTGTGAGGATCTCTGGGTAATTGCATAGGATTTAAATGAGTCAGCGCTTCAATGGCAATGATTCCCACTGCATAAATATCACTGCATAACCTGGGTTGACCTTGACTTTGTTCGCTGGGTATATAACCAGGTGTGCCAACCACAACTGTGGCTGTCATTTGCCCTTGAATATTCATTCCTTGGGAGCTAATTTGTTTGACTGCTCCAAAATCAATGAGAACAATTTTCCCATCCTCTTGGCGTCGCATTAAATTTGAGGGTTTAATATCACGGTGAATCACATGATGTTGATGGAGGAATTCTAACGGCTCTAAAATATCTTGCAACAGGGCAATTATCTTTTCTTCACTCCATTGTTTGTGGCGATTGATTTCACGACTCAAATCATAGCCATCAACAAATTCTTGAACTAAATAAAACTTTTGGTCTTCTTCAAAATGTGCCAACAAACGCGGAACTCTGTCATGGTTACCCAAGCGGTTGAGTACTTTAGCTTCAGTCTCAAATAGCCTCCGCGCATGAGATAGAGTATTTACATCCGTTGCTTTTGGCGAAAAGTGCTTGACAACACACTGGTCTTTATCCGGCAATTTCCTATCAATAGCTAGGTAAGTAGCACCAAAACCACCTTCTCCTAATCTACTGATAATTTCGTAACGCCCATCCAGGATTTTGCCTATCATCAGATTTACCAGTATGTTCGATTCATCTGAAATTTTGACATGGAATATTATTTCTCGGTACTACAAATAATTCTAACTATATTTGTAACTATTTATATATTTACTATACAAAACACGAACTTTCTACATAGTTGGTAGTGCCAAATTTTACCTAAATTTAACCTCTGGCTGAAAAAATCCGCTAAATGAAAGTAATTTGAATCGAAAGTAGAAAATTACAAATTGATTGACAACATCTCTGGAAATATTCTTTAATCTCAGCCTACAAACCTTCTTAAACGCCTATGCTAACGATTGGGTTAGGCCACTGGACTATATGCGTAAGTAAAACAGTCGAACAAAGGACAAAGTGTAAATGAGTAACATTCTAGATACTGCCATTGAAGCGATCGTCGCTCGTGAAATTCTTGATTCACGGGGCAGACCAACAATTGAAGCCGAAGTCCATGTAGCCAATGGTGCTGTAGGACTGGCGCAAGTGCCCAGTGGTGCCTCCACTGGCTCTTTTGAAGCCCATGAACTGCGTGATGGCGATAAAAGCCGTTATGGCGGTAAAGGAGTCCTCCCGGCAGTAAAAAACGTCAAAGAAGTATTTGCCCCAAAGTTGCTTCACTTGGATGTCCTCAACCAAGAACTATTAGACCGCACAATGATTGCCATCGATGGTTCTGCTAACAAATCCAATTTGGGGGCGAATGCGATTTTGGCAGTTTCCTTAGCAGCCGCCAAAGCTGGCGCTGAATCTCTAGCAATTCCCTTGTATCGTTATTTGGGGGGGCCACTAGCAAATTTACTGCCAGTACCATTGATGAACGTGATTAACGGCGGCGCACACGCAGCCAATAACGTTGATTTTCAAGAGTTTATGATTGTGCCAATTGGGGCGACTTCCTTTCAAGAAGCCCTGCGCTGGGGCGCGGAGGTATTTGCTACCCTCAGCAAAGTATTAGACGAAAAGGGTTTGCTCACTGGTGTAGGGGATGAAGGCGGCTTTGCCCCAAATTTAGAATCCAATCAGGTGGCTTTAGAATTATTGGTTGCTGCCATCGAGAAAGCTGGATACAAGCCAGGGGAGCAAGTAGCTTTGGCACTGGATGTAGCAGCTAGTGAATTTTACAAAAACGGTCAGTATGTTTACGATGGTAAACCTCATGCCCCTGCTGAGTTTATTGATTACCTTGGACAACTGGTTGACCAATATCCCATCGTCTCCATTGAAGATGGCTTACACGAAGAAGATTGGCAAAATTGGCAATTGCTCACCCAGAAGTTAGGTTCGCGGGTGCAGTTGGTGGGAGATGACTTATTTGTAACCAATGCTACTCGCTTGCAAAGAGGCATCCAAGAAAAAGCCGGTAATGCCATATTGATTAAACTCAACCAAATTGGTTCCTTGACTGAAACCTTAGAAACAATAGACTTGGGAACTCGCAACGGTTTCCGTTCAGTAATTAGCCATCGTTCTGGTGAAACCGAAGACACCACCATTGCCGATTTAGCCGTAGCCACCCGTGCCGGTCAAATCAAAACAGGTTCTCTATGCCGCAGCGAACGCGTAGCCAAATATAACCGCTTACTGCGAATTGAAGATGAACTAGGCGATCGCGCCGTGTATGCTGGTGCTGTGGGCTTAGGGCCGAAGTAGAGATTGGAGAAAAAGGGAAAAGGTTAAAGGGAAAAGGGTAAAGGGATGATTTTTAACCTTTTCCCCTTACCCCTTTCCCTTTCCCCCTACTCAATGCCCCATGCCCAATTATGGATAAAACCCCAACTTCGGTAACCCCAAAGTTTCATCCCAGTCCATCATTAGGTTTAAACACTGAATTGCTTGACCCGCTTGCCCTTTAATCAGGTTGTCAATTGCAGAAACGACAATTACGCGACCTGTGCGCGGGTCAACTTCTACGCCGATGTAACAAAGATTGCTGCCATTAGCCCATTTGGTTTGGGGATAAACGCCGCTACTGCAAACTTTTATCCAAGGAGAATTGCGGTAGAAGGCTGAGAAAATTGTAATCAAATCGTCTCGTACAAGACCGGGATCGCGCATTGTGGCGTATACGGTTGCCAAAATGCCGCGCACCATTGGGACGAGGTGTGGTGTAAATTGAATTGTTAATTCGTGACCTGCTAAATCACTGCAAATTTGTTCAATTTCTGGGGTATCGCGGTGACGGCCAATGTTGTAAGCGGCGATGGAATTGTCTGCTTCAGCGAGTAATAAGTTAGTTTTGGCTTGTCGTCCACTGCCAGATGTGCCAGATTTGGCATCGATAATTGCTGTTTCTGGTACGATTAAACCTTGCTTTAACAGTGGTGAAAGTGCAAGCAGACTCGCAGTAGGATAGCAACCAGGACAGCCAATAAGTTGAGCTTCGGCAATGCGATCGCGGTATAGTTCTGGTAACCCATAAACAGCTGTCACAGCAGTAGAGCGATCGCTTCTTTCAACACCATACCAACTTGTATAAGTTGCCAAATCGCTAAAGCGATAGTCTGCACTCAGATCCAGCACTTTACACCCTTTTTCCAAGAGTGTGGGGGCAATTTGCCAAGCTAGACCATCTGGTAAAGACAGGAAAACTACTTCACAGCGATGAGCAATTGTTTCTAGTTCCACCGCCTCTATTGGCAGATTCGCTGTGTGAGCCAAGTGTGGGTATAGATCCCCCAAGGATCTACCGATACTGTTCTCACCACCCAAATAAACCAGTTCGACTTCTGGATGATCCATCAGCAGTCTTACCAACTGTACTCCGCCATAGCCCGACGCGCCAACAATCCCAACGGGTACGCGTCTAAATTTGCCCATGATCCCAAATCCTTATCCCATGAATGGTTAATTTGTTCCCAGCTACCAAGATATCAGCCACCAGATGCACAGCCTACAAGAAGAGGACGCGGAGACGGGGAGACGCACTGACGCGGGGAAAGAACAGGAAGCGGGTGGACACGGAAAGAGGCAGGAACGAAGGGAAAGAAATCCGTGTGTCCCCGCGTCAGTGCGTCTCCCCGTCTCCGCGTCCTCTTCTTGTAGGCTGTGCATCTGG
>NZ_JACKZU010000315.1:0-9855 GCF_014222165.1 Nostoc sp. 2RC | reverse complement strand
GTGCCGTCAGGCGGGTGGGGTATCTGTCGCAAACATTTTTTGAATCGGTATTAGCCAGTAGGTTGGCACAATAAAACGAAAGTATTGTAAAAATTTAAATAAAGATTAACTAAGTTACGAGGAATATTTACGCCGACTTACTTAGATTAATGAGGAATATAAATGACGAATGATACTATTTTAGAACCATTACCTGAAGACCAATGGTTTATAGAAAGCCAAGAGTTGCGAGCTTTTGTAGCAACAGTACGTGAAATAACTGATAGTGCTAGTGAAAATCGCACACAACAGCTAGCTAAATTAGAACCTTATTTTCAAGAGCTACTTGCCCAACAGCAATGGTTACCCGAAAAGTTTGCCCAAGTTAACCCTGAAAGCAAAATGGGCGGTGGTATTGGTCAATGGCTACTTTATCGGGCTAAAGACCGTTCTTTATCAGTGTTTAGCTTGGTGATTCCCCCTGGTTCCACCACTCCAGTCCACGACCATTTAGCTTGGGGATTGATTGGTTTATATAAAGGTAATCAAGAAGAAACAGTCTATCGGCGTGTAGATAGCGGCAATGCCGCAGAACACGCACACTTAGAAATAACTGAAGTGCGATCGCTCCAAAGGGGGGATATTTACCGCCTCCTACCTCCAGATGGTGATATCCACGCCGTCAAAACCACATCCGAGAGCGAATCTGTATCCATCCATCTTTTAGGTAATGATACTGGTTGCATCTGGCGTCACCAATTCATTCCCGAATCTCACAGCGTTAAATCTTTTCGCTCCGGATATTCTAATGCTCCCTGCAAAGAGGAGGAGGAAAAACAACATGCCCAAGTTTGAAAGACCGCAACCCCCTGTATTCGAGCGACTAGAAGATGAACGCCTGCACCGCAAACAACGCCTAGCTGCTGCTTTTCGCCTATTTGGTCGCTTTGGCTTCAGCGAAGGTATAGCAGGGCATATTACAGCCCGCGATCCTGAGTTTCCAGACCATTTTTGGGTGAATCCACTAGGAGTATACTTTGGTCATATCCGAGTTTCTGACCTGATTTTGGTGAATAAAAACGGTGAGGTGGTCAAAGGAGATGCTCAAGTAAATCAAGCCGCCTTTGCCATCCATTCTCAAATTCATGAAGCTAGACCTGACATAGTTGCAGCTGCACACGCCCATTCAATTTATGGCAAAGCTTGGTCGAGTTTAGGTCGTCTGCTTGACCCCTTGACTCAAGATTCTTGTGCTTTTTACGAAGACCATGCATTGTTTGAAGATTATACAGGTGTCGTATTAGATACATCTGAAGGCAAACGACTGGCGGAAGCGTTGGGTGAAACTAAAGCGATAATTCTCCGTAACCACGGCATTTTAACTGTGGGACATACAGTGGATGAAGCTGCTTTTTGGTACATTAGTCTGGAGCGATCGTGCCAAGCGCAACTATTGGCAGAAGCCGCAGGTAGACCTAACACCATCAAACACGAAACAGCCCGTTTAACACATAGTCAAGTGGGAGCGCCTAAAAGTGGGTGGTTCAGCTTCCAGCCACTTTACGAAAGGATTGTCCGTGACGAGCCTGATTTCCTGGATTAGTTATTAGTCATTAGTCATTAGTCATTAGTGCAAAACTAATTACCAATGGCTAATGTCCATTGCCCATACCCATTGACTTATACTACGGTAAACCTATAGATATATAGTATAAATATAGTTCCAAGGAATGATTTTAATGGTTAGCCATATCTTTCGCCGCTTATTTGCCAAGTGGATGTCCTTAATCAGAGTCAGGAATTTATTTAATAACCAAAATAAATTATTCTTTTGTTCTTCTTTACCAATAGCGGGGGCTTTTGTAACTGGTGTTTGTTTGAGCTTGCTATTTGCTGCTTGTTCATCCACATCCACTGTTAACTCTCCTAATCCCAGTGCGACATCTGTGGCCAATTCTGCTTCTAGCAAAGCAACATTAGTGCGATTTGGATATCAAAAATCGAATATTTTGTTGAAAAATAAGGGTGTCTTAGAAAAGCGGTTGTCACCAGATGGTATATCTGTGGAATGGATTGAATTTCCTGCCGGGCCGCAAATGCTAGAAGCGATGAATGTGGGTAGTATTGACTTTGGACATGTCGGAGAATCACCACCAATATTTGCTCAAGCAGCAGGAGCATCATTAACTTATATAGCTGGTATTGCTGCTAGCCCTGCTGGCTCAGCAATTCTTGTTCCCCAGAATTCTGCAATTCAAAAAGTCACTGACCTCAAAGGCAAAAAAATTGCTTTTCAAAAAGGATCTAGCGCCCACTTGTTGTTAGTTCAAGCTTTAGAAAAATATGGAGTCAAATATAGTGAAATTGAGCCTAAATATTTGCCACCAGCTGATGCCCGCGCTGCATTTGTCAAAGGTAGTGTAGATGCTTGGGTTATTTGGGATCCCTTCTATGCAGCGGCTCAAGAAGCAACTAAAGCTAGAGTCTTAATTGATGGCACAGGAATTAATAAACAGGGGGGATATTATTTAACAACTCGAAAATTTGTAACAGAAAATCCTCAAATTGTCAAGGCAGTTTTAGAGGAAATTAAACAACTAGAAGAATGGGCTAAACAGAATCGAGAAGAAGTAGCACAAACTCTCTCATCTGTGTTAGGAATTGACATAGAAACCATGAGAAAAGCTACTAATAGACGGACGTTTGGGATTGTACCAATTAATGATGAGTTGGTAAATTTGCAACAACAAGTAGCTGATACATATTATCAGCTAAAATTGATTCCCAAACAGGTGAATGTTAGAGATGCAGTATTAACAAAAGAACAATACGCTGCGTTTTCACCAAAAGTATAATCGAGAATTCAGAATTCAGGAGTCAGAATTCAGAATTCAGGAGTCAGAATTCAGGAGTCAGAATTCAGAATTCAGAACTCAGAATTTAGAATTCAGAACTCAGAATTCAGAACTCAGAACTCAGAATTCAGAATTCAGAACTCAGAATTCAGGAGTCAGAATTCAGGAGTCAGAATTCAGGAGTCAGAATTCTGAATTTTGAAAAAATCTAACTCCTATTAGTAGTTGCGGGCTGGGCTAGGACAAAAACTGATGGTAAAAGCCTGATACCAAAAAACTTTCAAGTCTATTGCCTATTGCTCATTGCCTATTGCCTTTTCAAATCTTGAACCGGAGAATTACATATGACCAATCCTACAGAACTATTGCGATCGCGCTACGGTGAAATTCCCTTCAATCCCGAAATTGAATGGAATGATTCTCTGACATCACTACTATCTCACCGTTCGATTCGTGCTTATTTATCCGATCCTTTACCACCCGGAACTCTGGAGTTGCTAGTTGCAGCTGCTCAATCTGCATCTACTTCCTCAAATCTGCAAACCTGGAGTGTGGTAGCAGTGGAAAGCCAAGAACGCAAAGATGAGTTATCCAAGCTGGCGGGAAATCAAGCACACATCCGCCAAGCGCCTTTATTCTTGGTGTGGTTAGCAGATTTAGCGCGTCTGGCTTATGTTGCTGACAGTCGCGGTATATCCCATGATGGTTTGGAATATTTGGAAATGTTTGTTATGGCAACGGTTGATGCCACATTGGCGGCGCAAAATGCCACAATCGCTGCTGAGTCTTTGGGTTTGGGAACAGTGTATATCGGTGGAATCCGCAACCGTCCAGAAGAAGTAGCAGCAATCTTGAATTTACCTGCTTCTGTGTATGCTGTGTTTGGGTTGTGTGTGGGCTATCCGAATCCAGAAGTGAATGCTGCAATTAAGCCACGGTTACCACAATCGGCGGTGTTGCACCGGGAAACCTATAAATTGGCTGAACAAGATGAAGCGATCGCCCATTACAACAACATCATCAAAGAGTTTTATACTGAACAACAAATGAATGTTGCTGGTGATTGGTCAGAACATTCAGCCCAACGCATTGCAACTGTTGAATCATTGAGAGGACGCGATCGCTTGCGGCAAGTTCTCAATAACCTGGGCTTCAAGTTACTATGAGAAGGAGTTAGAATTCAGAATTCAGAATTCAGAATTCAGGAGTTTAGAATCAGTCTCTAGATGAATATGTATTTTTTGACAAAGTTGTTTCTCTAGAAGATGCTAAAAGGGAAAGTTTTTCTGATTCTAAACCCCAATTAATCTGCTCTCTGTACATTATTCATTCTGAGTTCTGAATTCTGGCTCCTAAGTTCTGAGTTCTATTCAATAAACACCAAAATTATGGATTTGCAACTTTGTGGCAAAGTCGCCTTAGTAACAGCTGCTAGTAAAGGTTTGGGTAAAGCTACAGCAAGGCAATTTGCCCGTGAGGGTGCAAAGGTCGCTATCTGCGCTCGTAGTGAATTAATTGACAAAGTTGCTGCGGAAATTACTAGCGAAACAGATGCCGAAGTGCTATCTATACGTGCAGATGTTACCAGTCAAGCAGATATTGAACGGGTAATTAATGCCACAGTGGAAAAATTTGGCGGCTTGGATATCCTAGTTACCAACGCTGGAGGGCCGCCCGCCGGTACTTTTGATGATATCGATTTAGCAACCTGGGAAACTTCCCTGAACTTGACTTTGCTGAGTGCAGTCCGCTTGGTGAAGTATGCTTTACCTCACTTACGCCAATCCAGCGCACCAGCGATTCTGACCATCACCTCAACCTCAACCAAACAACCAGTCCAAAATCTGGTATTGTCTAATTCCATTCGGTTGGCAGTGATTGGTTTAACTAAAACTCTCAGCCAAGAATTGGGTAGCGATAAAATTCGCGTCAACAGTATTTTACCCGGTTGGACGTATACAGAACGAGTTGAAGAATTAATCAACGCTCAAATTAGTAAAAGCGGCGAAACAAAAGAAGCAGAAATCGCCAAAATCAATAGTAAAGTTCCTTTAGGTCGCATGGGGACGCCAGAAGAGTTTGCCAATGTTGCAGTATTTTTGAGTTCGCCAGCAGCCTCATTTGTGAACGGAGTCATGCTGCAAGTAGACGGCGGGATTATTCAAGGAACATTTTGAGGTGTTGTCAAAACATTGAATTATTCCTTGGCGATCGCTATCATCAATGGCGATTTCTGTAAAATTCCCGGCGGTGTACTCTGCAATCGTACTGCGCCAAAATTTTTGAGCCACTGTATTTGCGCTAATTTGATAAATCTCCCACTTTCCACAAAATCTGTCGAAGACTTGAAAAGCAACTAGTTTACCAATTCCTTGTTGCCTATATTTTCGCAAGATAAAAAACTCTGCAATGGAATATTGATTCTCTGGTATGTATGTGAATTGATTCACCAAAACAAATCCAGCAAGCTGTTTGCCTACTCGTACAATGAACGGATAGCGATCGCCTTCAATCCAGTAATAATCGAGATAAGGGTATCCAAAGTAACCATGCTCGTTGAGGTCTCGATGTTCAAACTCTGAAAAGTCATACTGATAAAGCTCCATCATCCGTTGGATGAGTGGTTTGTCATCGATTACAGCAGATAACACCTTTACATACATAATCAATCGACCAAAAACAATATTTCTTAATCATATTCAACAATAGCCATACAAGTGTCTACAAAGTTCTTTTGGCATTAGCACATAAGATAAAACACACTATCTGCAATAATAAAAGCAGTGGGTGTTGGCTGTTGACTGTTGGCAGTTAACACTCAACAGTTAACAGTTAACAATTTGAAGCCGAATAATTTATTTTTTGGAGTTCCCCAATATCACTATCAATTCAAATATTTGTAACAGTAATTCCTGCACTAAAGTCAATTTTTATTATAGGATTTCCCAGACATAATATCAACTTAACTTGTATTTTTGATAAAAACTGTGTATATTAAAATGCACTCCGAAGCAGAATAGCACAAATTCCGAGAAAAACTCCATGCACAACCATCAATTGTTTAATGCTAATATCGAGAGCGATCGCGTTCTCTTAACTCCCAATGAAATTAAATCAAGATTACCATTAACTGAGTTAGCGGAACAAACAGTTTTAAGATATAGAGAAGAAATAGAAAATATTTTAGATTTTCGCGATCGCCGAAAATTCATCGTAGTTGGGCCATGTTCAATTCACGATCCCAAAGTAGCGATGGAATATTCCCAAAGGTTGAAAAAATTGGCGCAGAAAGTCGAAGATAAACTGCTATTAATTATGCGAGTTTATTTTGAAAAACCAAGAACAACCGTAGGCTGGAAAGGATTAATTAACGACCCAGAAATGGATGATTCTTTTCATGTAGAAAATGGTTTATTAATTGCAAGAGAGCTATTATTAAAAATTACAGAATTGGGACTACCTGCTGGTACAGAAGCCCTAGATCCAATTATTCCTCAATACATTAGCGAACTGATTACATGGTCTGCCATAGGGGCACGCACCACCGAATCGCAAACTCATCGGGAAATGGCCAGCGGACTTTCCATGCCTGTGGGTTTTAAAAACGGTACTGACGGCAATATTCAAGTCGCTTTGAATGCCCTACAATCAGCTAGAAACCCTCATAATTTTTTGGGTATTAATCAAAACGGACAAGTCAGCGTCTTTCAAACTAAAGGTAATGCCTACGGTCACGTCATTTTAAGAGGTGGTAATCAGCCAAACTTTGATGCAGCCAGCGTCAGTCTGGTAGAAAAAAAATTAAAAGAAGCAAATTTACCACCAAGAATTGTCATCGATTGTAGCCACGGCAATACTAATAAAGACTATAAATTACAACCTGCCGTCTTAGAAAATATTATTGAGCAAATATTGAAGGGCAATACATCAATAGTTGGCATGATGCTGGAATCGAATATCTATGAAGGCAATCAACCAATTACTGGGAAAAAAGCAGAATTAAAATATGGTGTTTCTGTAACTGACAAATGTATTAACTGGGAAGAAACAGAGAAAATTATTTTGGCTGCTTACGAAAAATTGAAGTAACTTGTTTGCCAGACTAGAATACTAATTCAGTATTCCAAAATTGTCTTGTTGAAAGAAAGAAAAAGAGATGCAGGAGAAGAAGTATTTTCTTACTCATTCCTTCATCTCTTTTAAACACCTTGTAATCCGATGGTTTGTAATTTTTATGCTCAGATTAAACAACCACAAAATTGTTGTTAGTTAATGACAAATCGACAGATAATTGTCCAAATTGTACTTGAGCAAATGCACCTGCGCTACCATCTCGGTCAAAGAACAATGCACCTGTAGCCGAGTTATAAATGAATCTTTGTGTGCTAGTAGTTGCAGATGCACCGATTCTAAATTGATTAGCTTTTAGTACACCTGCTGATAAACCGCCACCAAAACCAGTAGCCGATATCCGAATCGTTTCATTAGTGACATTTAAATCAGAAATTCTATCAACACCTTCATTGAAACTATTGAAGACAAAGGTATCAACGCCATTTCCTCCAATTAGGCTATCATTGCCATTGCCACCCGTAAGGATATCGTTACCATTTCCACCTTTGAGAATGTTTTTACCAGTGGCATTAGAGGCTGTGAGAATATCATTGCCATCCCCACCATCCAAGAGGTTATCGCCTGTTGAACCGCCAGCATTTAAGGTATCGTTACCAACACCACCCCTGAGAGTGTTATTACCTAAAGAACGAGATTCGTACTTATATAAATAACTGCCAGCGTAGTTACCGTACTCGTCGTAGTAGTCAACGTTACTAGAATCATTGTAACCAGAGATGTTGAGAAAATCATTGCCATCTCCTGCATCAAGTAGATTATTGCCTGTTGAACCACTAGCACTCAAGCTATCATCACCAGCCCCACCGTTGAGGGTATTATTACCTGAGGAACGAGAATCGTATTCCTGTTCAGAACTGCGTGGATCGTAAGCGTCTGATGAGCTTTTCAATTCGTAGTAACCAGAGACAGAGATAATATCGTTACCATCCCCTCCAGAAAGTAGGTTATTCCCTGTCGAACCACTAGCGCTTAACCAATCCCGATCAGCCCCACCATCAAGGGTGTTTTGACCAGATGACTCGGAGTTGTAGTCGTAGTCATAGCTAATGGATTGATAGTAGCCAAAGACGGAGAGCGTGTCACTACCATCGCTTCCACACAGTAGGTTATTGCCTTTTGAACCACTAGCACTCAAGCTATCATCACCAACACCACCGTTGAGGGTGTTATTACCGTCTGAGCGAGAGTCGTATTGGTAGCCAGTGTATTCTATTGTGTAATACCCAGAGACCGAAAGAGAATCATCATTATTGTCTCCAGAGAGTAGGTTATTACCTGCATTACCAACGAGAGTATCATTGCCAGCACCCCCAATGAGAGTATCATTGCCCGTACCACCCCGCAGCAAATCATTGCCACTTAGACCGTTGATGATATCATTACCTCCTTGACCATTGACCACATCATCTGAGTTGTCTAAAGCTGTAATGTTGTTGTCCAAGTCGTTGAAGAAGGTGACTGTGTTTTTAATGCCGATGCTCGTATCAGTGGAGTTTGCATCTAGGACATTAAAACTATCGGTGATGCTAGTTTGTCCATAAAAGATAATATTGCCAATGGCTGGTCTACTACCAGAAGCTTTGAGGTTATCCAAGTCTTCTAATTTGAAGTTTTGTAGAATAACTTTTGTAATAGATAGCGCAGGAAAATATACACCTTCAAATGAGATTTCGAGACTGTTACCATTCTGTGTCAGCAGTAAATTTTGTGGAGTTAACCCATACCCTTGAAATTTGAGGGTATCAACTTCGGCAATAACATCTGGTGTTGGGTTTGTGCCTTTACCCACTCCAACAAAATCACTAATAGTAACAATTCCATCACCCAAATTAACAACAAATTTATCGTTACCACCGCCACCTGTTAAGTAATCATACCCTTTGTTCCCTGTAATAATGTCGTTACCAGTTTTACCATTAATCGTGTCAAAGCTGTTAGTACCTAGTAGGGTATCGTTACTGTTAGTTCCAATGATATACGCCATAGCTTTTTCCTGCCTGAATTGATTTTTGGAAGAAATGAAATTCTTGATTATTAGTACTGTTGGGGAACGGCAAACAAAGCCGCAATTTAAGAGTTGAAACACGCTTAAATTTGATTCTTAAAGATTAAGAATTTTTGATGAATATTCTCCTTTTGATTGAATTGTTATTACTTTTTTAAGTGCATAACTTCAAAAATATTGAGTAGAAAACAAGGTTAAAACTAATTCAGAGCAAAGAAAATACATAACGATGCCCAAAACAGATTTAAACTTTGATTGTTGACTGTTGACTGTCAACTGTTAACACTCAATGGTCAACAGCAGCAAAATTTCGCAAATGATTTGCGACTGCTATATATATTTGAGTTATTTTTCTTACTATTTTTGTCTAAATTCCGTTAGTGCATTCTACAAATTAATCAGTGTATGGATTGAAAAAAATAGTTTCAAGATGATTTTAATCATCCTTTCTCAATTGCATAGGTAACTATAAAAGTCCGATTTGATTTATGAAAAAATTTAAGTATCTCTAGGATCTTTGATACCATAGCCTAACGCACCTAAATCTTTAACTGGTACGTTAACCTTTGACATAAAGCATCTATGTGTATTTCTCAAAATCAAATATGAGTCCTATATTTACCAAAAACATCACTGAAAAAGATTTAAAAATCAACCTTGGATGACTCAAACCTACACACTGTAATTTAGTTGCTTTGTCAATGGGTAATTATTACTAGCTCCAAAACACAACAACAGATACTTATGCTCTTGTTATGGGTTATGTTCGTGGGTATTTAGCTGAAAAAATAAGACACAAAATGCAGGGTATAAATAAACCGAACAAGGCATTAAAATAATCGGTTCATCATTAATATACAGAATATTTACTAATTAATTAAT
>NZ_JACKZU010000314.1:0-9858 GCF_014222165.1 Nostoc sp. 2RC | reverse complement strand
CCCCAGCCCCCAGTCCTCACCCTCCCAGCTGGTTGGGTCGCTTGTATTGCTTATATGCAGCGTAAAATAGTCCGCCAAGGGTGACGAAAACTAGACCAAGGACAATGCCTGAGAGCAGGGGTTCAATCACTGTAAGTTCCTTTTTGCAGTTATTCAATATTTGTTTCCCGTTTTTGATTTTACCAAATTTGGTATGAATCCTCTGCGCTAGAGTCTTTTCTCAGGAGGGCTATCCAGATTAAAATAGTCTTCTGTGCTTGCAGACACAAAGAAGAACTTTTAAGCTATGTGTAGGAAATGAAAACTTTTTTAGCACACCTATAACTTTCACAGCAAACCTTTTGGATAATCAGATTACCAAACCCGAAATTTTGATTCAGCGCATTATTTTATTGGTGCTGGTCGTTCTGTTAGCAGTGCCCTTGGGCTTTTTTGGCGTTCACTTGGTTCAAGCCTCCGATCCGTATGTCAAGAGCGTTTTATCCTTAACAGGAAACCCAATTCAAGGACACGCTATCTTTCAAATCAATTGTGCTGGTTGTCATGGCTTGGAGGCAGATGGGCGAGTAGGGCCTAGTTTACAAGCTGTATCTAAGCACAAGTCTCGGTATGGACTGATTCACCAAGTCATTAGTGGCGATACGCCTCCAATGCCCAAGTTCCAGCCTAGTGCCCAAGAAATGGCAGACCTTCTGAGCTACTTAGAGTCGTTGTAGATGCTCGATTCTTTGGCTGCGAGATCCGGAAATTATTGATTGGAAAAGGCAGTTTACTATATACTGTCTTTTTCGTTGATAAAAATCTTTATGAATCTTAACAAATTCCGTAAACTACCAGATCAACTTTAAGCTCTTGTGCGTCATCTGGTAGTTTTTACGTAGAATCTTTGATAAAAACTCACAGAAATTGTATATTTTAAAGTGTGTTAGGAAATTACTATTTAATTAGGAAACTCCAAAAAATAAGTTATTCCGATTAAAGTGTTGACTGTTGATGATTCACAGTTAACAGTCAACAATCAACAGTCAACAGTCTTCTATGGAATATTTTTTACTTGGAAATCCCTAATTCTGAACTTGAGGTTAGCGTACCCGACTTAGTGGGACTAAGGCAAAGGTTTCCAGTAAATCGGCTACAGCACAGCTTATTTCACAAACAATATATTCTTTGAAATAAATTAAAGCTAATGACTGAAGCGCTCCAAATCGGTAATCGTAAAATTACAGCTAGCGAACTGATTTCTTTACTAGCTAGTTACCAAATGCTGCCACAATTACAGCGGGAATTGATTGTGGATGAAGCAATTGACCAAAGCTCGCGCTCTACCGATGTGGCAATAGAACTGACACCTGAAGAAGTAGCCCAAGCTAAACAGCAATTTTACGCTGAGAAACAGTTGAAAAATGAGGAAGATATCCAAGCTTGGATGGCACGTCAGGGTCTAAGTTACCAACAACTAGAAGCGATTACCACCAGAAAGCTGAAAATTGAAAAATTTAAGCAAGCCACTTGGGGTAATAAGCTAGAAGCTTACTTTTTTCAGTCCAAGTCAAAACTCGACAGAGTAATTTATTCCCTACTGCGAACCCAGGATGTGGGAATTGCTCAAGAACTTTATTTTCGCATTCAAGCAAAAGAAAACTCTTTTGCTGACTTAGCACGGGAGTATTCACTGGGGCCAGAAGCCCAAACTGGTGGTTTAGTAGGCCCAGTAGAATTAAATGCGCTACATCCGGTGATGGTGCAAATGCTCTCTAGCAGTCAACCAGGTCAAATATTACCTCCTACCCGCATTGCTGAATGGTTTGTAATTTTGCGGCTAGAAAAATTTATCCCCGCACAATTGGATGAAAGTATGAAAGCCCGCCTCCTGAATGAACTGTTTGAAGCTTGGTTACAAGAACAGCAAAAACAAATGATGTCTGCACGACTAGAACAGGCTGCAACAGAAACACATTCAGAGGTTGAAAATCATTAATCGATCATCACATTACGGTATGGCGCTACTTTTACCTTTTTTGAGGTACTAATACAGGTAGTTGTCGCACACCTGCTACAGACTTGGCGTGTTGTCCAACAGTCAAAACATTGAATTGATTGGTTATCATTTCTAAACTTTTATTCACCACTGCCAGTTTTTTGTAGGTGGGGACATCCATACCAGGAAAAAATGATAACTCTGGCACATCTTCTTGACTTAAAAAGTCTGTGGGATGGAGTAATAACGATGGTTGGGTGCGTGTAAGTTTACACAGCCACAAAGCAATTCTCAAATAAAATAATGCCAAACCGCTAGAAAATCTAGTCAAATACATGATGTAGCTGAAGTGAATTGGCACTTTAAAAATTGGCATGGTGGTGACAGGAATTTCAGTTAGTCTATCCTTACCCATGTGCCATTGGTAGGGATTTAGAGGTTGCAAACCATCTTTGAAACTACCAAACAAAGCTTCGCGTTTTTTGCGTTCTTCCTTGCTTAGTTTACAAGTCATCAAATAATAAGCTCGTGCTACTGGCCCCAAAATTGTGGGAAAAGTTGAAGCATCATATTCATAACCGCGTCGTGCTAAAACTTTTAATACTGCTGGGGAAAAGCTGTATCCAGGCCCCCGGAAACCTACGGGGTGTTGATAAGTGACGCGCTTGATATGTTCTTCGGCCTGCGCTACTTCTTCTTCTATTTCATTTTCGGAATACAGGTGTAGCCAGGGGTCGTGGTAGAATGAATGGTTGCCGATTTCGTGGCCGGCGTTAGCGATCGCCTGTATTGCCTGACGATTTTTTTCTAGGGCTGCATCTTGACCAACTATAAATACTGTGATTTTTAAATTCCATTGCTCAAGAATTTCTAAAAAACGCGGTACTGCAATATCCAAATAAGAAGGAAAACTTTCCCAACCCGGAGCGCCTTGATTTTTTAGATAAGACCAAATATTATCTAGATCCAAAGAAAGACTGGCTATTGGTTTCTTTGCTTTACTTTTTGGTTTCATTATTAGTTCAATTATTTGATTATTTCAAAATAAAGATTAACTTTAAAATCAGCATTCTTTAATTCCTGGTGATTAATATATCATAAATAACAGGTATTTAAACGTATATAAGTAAGTTTTAGCGATCGCTAGTATTTATAATCAGATTTTCATAACTTATACCGATTCAAAAAATGTTTGCGACAGATACCCCACCCGCCTGACGGCACCCTCCCCTTGCCAAGGGGAGGGGTCTTGTCTACGTGTTGCATTATTTTTTCAAATTGGTATTGGTATTAGTTTCAGGGAATTACTATTGTTCGTTGACTGTTAACAGTTAACCGTCAACGGTCAACAATCAACAAACTGAATATAAGTGCTAGCGTAACTCTTCTTTCGTCTCTTCTTCTTCCATCGCCTCACTTTTATCTTGTAATGGCTTCACTACTTTGGCAATGGCTTCCTGAATAAAAGCTTTAATAAATTCATCTCTGCGATTCATTTGAAACTGTCGCTGTACAACTTCTGTCATTCCCCCATCGCCCCAATCTTGGTCGTGACGAAAATATTCAATAAAGCTTTTACCAGCAATTCGCGTTAAATAAGCGGCGGTCACACCTTGAATTGCTCTGCCGATAATAAAGGTAGCAACATTAAGTTGCAATGCTGTAGATAATAATTGAATTGCTCCTTTAACAATGCCTAAACTGGCGATGGTTTTTGCTAAAGAAAGGGCTAATTCTCGTCCCCGTTCCATATTCAATTCACAGCCATATACTCGACCAATTTCTACCACCATTTGAGCGTTAACGGCGGCGGTTGCTAATAAATCTACCACTGGTACAGGGGTCACCGACACAACACCAGCACCAATCCATTGAAAGCGTTCTACAATTTTGTCAGCTTGGCGGCGGCGTTGACCATCGATGAGTTTTCGCGCCTCGTCACCCAAGCGCAGAGATTGTAAAAGGATGTTATCGGCTACTAAATCTTCACCTTCAGCGCGTAAAATAGCAGCCATGCGTCGCAACAAAGGAACAATATCTGATTCTGGCTGGAAGGTTTCGCCGGTTTCTAGTTGTGCAGTTTGGGGATTAGCAGCGATCGCCACTACATCATTAGTAGCAATAAATCCCCGCACCCGTTGGCGTAACCTAGCGAGGATGGCTTCTTTGTCTTCATCTGTGTATAAATCGGTTTTGTTGAGAACTAAAAGCGATCGCTTACCAATTTCCGCCAATCCCCGTAGAGGCTCGTATTCTGAGCGTCGTAAATCATTATCCACCACAAACAATAATAAATCTGCTGCCGTGGCTAGTTCCCGCGCCATTTGTTCTCGTTCCGTCCCCGCTACACCGGCTTCTAAAATTCCCGGTGTATCGGTGATTAAAATTTTCCGTTCTAATCCCTTCAATCGCAGACAATAAGTTTCGCCAACTTGCGTTGTACCCATCGGTGCATCTACTTGACCCACCATGCGTCCCATGATGGCATTTACCAGGGAAGTTTTACCAGCACTACCAGTACCAAACACCACCACTTGAATTTCACCCCGTGCGAGGTTGGCTTCAATTTCCCGCGATCGACTTAACAAAGCTTGACGTGCGACTTCATCTTGAATTTGCGCTACCTGTTGGCGCACAGCTTGGAGAGTTGTAGAAGCTGCATCAGATTTACCAGCTGGGATTTGCGCTGGAGTCACACGGGAACGACTGCGGCGCGATCGCTTTTCCCCAGCTTGAAGCACTAGGACATAATAAACAAAAGCCGCAACCAACCCTCCAATCAGCACAATCAGCAGCAATAACAGCAAATTGCCTAACAACGGCGAATAGGACAATTGCCAATAAAGCCGCGATAGCGAATCAATTAGCCATAAAGCTAGCCCCAAAATGACGATTAGACCGATAATCAGCGTTACGATACGTGACAGAGGCATGGCTGGCACAAATTAGTTGATATGAAGTAGGCACATGCTTTCGATCTTAATAGTTTCAGTATTTTTTATCAGATTCACAAGGAAATTAAAAAGTAAAAGGGACTGATGACTGTTGACTGGGGATTAAAAAAATAATTAATCGCTGTGTAGGGAAGGAAAGCAAGGTGGAGAAAGACAACTATCATCTAAATAAATTGGTCAATTCTACTTTCAGTATTTTTTACCAGGGTAAAAAAAAGCAACTTTTGGTAAACTGATAGCGCATTTTGTATCAAATTTCGTTTTACTTACCGCATTTCTCCAGAGTTCCCTTCCCAAAAGCTGACGCTGGTGATTTCTGTGTTTATATTCCTACTCCCGACTCTCTAGCTAATTCAACAGCGAGTTATATCATGACTGCCATACCTAAATTAAGATACTCTAACTGGGTTAAACAAGTATTCCACCAGCGGAGTATTCGGCAAAAAATTTTTTTTGGGTACGGACTAGCTTTGGGAATTGCAGTTTTGGGGACGATAGCAGGGTTGGTAATTGGCGATCGCTATTTACAACAAGCTAGACAAAAAATGGTGTTGGCAGATGAAGAAAAAAACTTGTTAAATAGTTTCCAAGGAGAATTGTTAGAAATACAGATTCATCAGCAAGAAATAGTCCCTTTTTTACAGCAGCCACAAGCTTTGCAAAGAGGCATATCTCATTTCAAAAGAGATTTAGCTGAAGCTGAAACATTACTTTCTCAGATGGAGGAATTTAGTCAAAGTCATGTCCAAGAAGATTTGCAATCACTACTGCTCAAGCATGACGACTCAATAACCGTATATTTTGAGGAACTCAGGTCGCTAATTAGACAAATTTTGCCATTAAGTTCCCAGCCACAGGGAGCATTAAAAGCCCAGCAATTAATCTCAAAATTCAGTCAAAGTCAAGATGCTTTGAAGTTTTATCAATTTGGACATGATTTAACTGAGTTTGCCATCACAGTTCAAGAAACTCAACAAGAAGCTGATATAGCTCAAAAAAAAGCTGCCTCAATACAAACTCAGATTATTCTTGCTAGTATACTGCTGTCAGTGGCGATGGCAACTATCCTGGCTTTCTACACAAGTAGTATCATCGCCCGTCCGATTAACGCGGTTACAGATATTGCCCAAAGAGTTACCAAAGAAGCTAATTTTGATTTGCAAGCGCCTATCAGTACAGATGATGAAGTTGGTGCATTAGCCAACTCTCTCAATCAGTTAATTCAACAAGTAAAGCAGCTTTTAGCAGAACAACAAGCCGAAAATCAAGCACGATTAATTCAAAGTGAAAAAATGTCCAGTTTAGGACGGATGTTAGCTGGGGTAGCTCACGAAATTAATAATCCCATAAATTTCATTTCTGGCAATCTCGTACATGCAAAAACCTATACTGACGATTTATTAACAGTACTGCAAACATATCAAGCCGAAGTAGTTCAGCCTTCACCTGCTTTGCAAACTTTAGCAGAAGAAATTGATTTAGAGTTTTTATTAGAAGATTTACCAAAACTCTTTAACTCCATGAAAGTCGGTGCTGAGCGTACGCGAGAAATTGTCCGTAGTTTAAAAGATTTCTCTCGCTTAGATGAAAGGGAAGCGCAGTTACTAGACTTACATGCTTGTCTAGATAATACATTATTAATTTTGAACAATCGCCTGAAAAATGGTATTAACCTGCTTCGCAATTATGGAGAAATTCCTCCAATTCCAGGTTATACAGGTTTACTTTATCAGGTATTTATGAATCTTTTAAGCAATGCCATAGATGCTGTAGAAGAAAAAGCAGCCGAGAATCCAGAATTTGTAGCTGAAATTACTATTATCACAGAACTGTGTCAGAATAATTGGGTCATCGTGCGAATTGCAGACAATGGTTCTGGGATTTCACCAGAAAATTTACACAAAATATTTGAAACCTTTTTCACCACTAAACCACGAGGAATTGGTACTGGTTTGGGGCTAGCGATCGCATATCAGATTGTGGTAGAAAAACATCAAGGTAAAATTAGCTGCGAGTCTGAGTTAGACAGAGGTACAGAATTTACAATTTCTCTGCCTCTTTCTCGCACCTAAATAAAGATATGCTATTGTTGATTGTTGACTCTTCACAGTCAACATTTATTTTTTTAAATTCCCTAAAGGTGTACAAAGCTTCACAAAAATCAATATTTTTCTGTCTTGGGGTACTTTCATGTGAAAGTAAATTTATTCATAATAATCAACAACATATAGAGACATAGCACTGCTACGTCTCTATATCTACATGTGTAGTCAGAATCTTTTGCAGTCAGGAAAAAACAAATTTATGGGACTTTTCGAGCAAATTCTTGGTGCTGTTGCTAATCCTAATCAACAAGGCAACTTAGGTCAATTAGGAAGTATTGTTAACATTGTAAATCAACTGAGCGATCGCACTGGCGCAGATCCTTCTACCATCCAATCAGTTTTGTCAATTGTCGGTAGTCAAGTTCGTTCGGCTTTACAACACAAGCAAGCCACAGATGGGAATGAAGCCGCACAAACTCTAGTTAATCAATATGCTGGTACTTCTGCCAATCCCCAAGCAGTGGATTCGTTATTTTCTGCTGGTATACAACAGCAAGTGGCTGAAATTGCTGCCCAGCGCACGGGGTTAGATGCTAGTGTAATTCGACAATTGTTGCCTTTGGCAGTACCTTTAGTCCTGAATTTTCTCCAGTCAGGCGCTAATGCTCAAAATCCTCAAACTGGAGGTAATCCCGTACTCAATTCTTTCTTAGATGCTGATGGCGATGGTGATGTTGATATTGCCGATGCTTTACAAATGGCCAGTCGTTACATCAAATAAATATTCATCCACATTTCCTACAGACTAGGGTTAATCGCGTCTCGAACCACTTCTTCATTCTCCAGGTTGTGGGAAGCTACAGCTACATATTTTAACTCCCACAACAACTCCCTGCTCATCAGATATTGGCAAATAGGCCTTGCTAGATTTTGAGCTTGGACATAGGCTGAAAACAAGGGGAATTTGCAAATAGAAATCACACATTCTATGGCTAAATTTTTTGAATCTATCACTGAAGAACTGCAAAGCTTCATTAGCGCCCAACATATTTTTTTTGTTGGCTCTGCACCGTTAAGTCCTACAGGTCATATTAACCTGTCTCCGAAAGGTTTGGATTGCTTTCGCATCCTTTCTCCCAAGCGAGTAGCTTACATAGATCTGACAGGCAGTAGTAACGAAACTTCGGCGCATTTACAAGAAAATGGGCGCATTACTTTCATGTTTTGCGCTTTTCAAGAACCTGCTTGTATTTTGCGTCTTTACGGTCAAGGAAATACAATTTTACCGACTTTTCCAGAGTGGAACTCATTGTATTGTCTATTTCCAGAAATACCTGGAACTCGTCAAATTATCGTCGCGGATATCCAAAAAGTACAAACCTCTTGTGGTTTTGGCGTGCCACTGTATGACTATCGAGGCCAGCGCGAAACTCTAGTAAACTGGGCTAGTAAAAAAGGCGAACAGGGAGTTAGAGAATATCAACAACAGAAAAATCTCGTCAGTCTTGATGGTTTATCCGCTCCACTAAGTAAATTATTTTAATGTTGACAAAAGCAGCTTGTTAGGCAGGATTTAGAACAGGTTAACTAAGATAATATTATTTACTTTGTCAGCACTAATACCTTTTTGAATTTTAGATTGTATTGAAGAAGAATTCAGAAATCAGAATTGGCTAAACGCCCCGCTACCGCTTATCTATGAGACGCTAAAGCGAACGCTATCCGCCAGTCATACAGAATACCCAACTTAATTCTGACTCCTGACTCCTGAATTCTGTTTGTTTACAGGGCAAGCTTATGGGATTGCAATCATTATTCAAATTGGTCAGGACTTACGCAACTGGCACAAATAGCGGGCGGGGCGTAACCCTACTACACGACAATTTAAATCAAACCAAGCACATAAGAATACTTGGGCGTTTCAGTTGCTGAATTAAATAATTAGAAAGCAAATTATGCTTAATTTGATAAACAGTTTGACCAGTTTGATAGGCTAAATTCTTTAACCTAACCCAAACTAACATTGCACAAGCAATATGATTTCTTTGGAGTCTAGCTTTACGACATTGACAAGATTCAATGCCAGTTAATTGTTTAATCTCCCTGTGAAACTCCTCGATTTTCCAACGAATCTTACACACCTCTTGTACAACATCCGTGGAACTTTGAGATAAATCGTTAGTGGCAATATAATCCGTTCTGTTGGTAGAAACAGTAACCCGGAAAAGTTTCACTTTTTTATTAGCTGGGAACCCTTTAATTTTGATTATCTTACCACAGTCTAATTCTTCTTTGCTCCAATCTAATAATTCAATCCGTTTATATTTCTCTTTTCCAAATGTATCATCAACTAACCGATTATTTTTTAAAGGGCAATAATAAATTTTCTCTAGACTATCAATATAAAGCATTAAACTATGTACAGCATACCATGTGTCCATTAAAACAGTATCAAATGGTAAAAGCTTATGATATACAAGGTTTTGCAGCATGTCTTTTACATGGTCTATCTTGGTTTTACCATCGATATCAGGATTAAAAATGCGGTAATCGATTACCCAAAATTTTTGAAGAGTAGGGTTGACATACACGCAGCTAACTACACCAATTCCTTTGAGGACACCATGCTCATTACCACTATATTGTTTTCTGACTATTTCTATTTCTTCAGAATACCTTTTATCTAAAACGCTATCATCAAATATTATGTAACCATTCACATCATGCTCAACTACTTCTTTCACGTTATCCCATAGTAACCGAGGTGTTAATTTTTCGCTTTTCAAATAGTAGTTAATTGCATCATGGCTAATAGTCTCTAAATGCTCTGCCAAATTGGTAATTGTATAATTAATTTGACTACTTAATAAGTATTGACAGT
>NZ_JACKZU010000313.1:0-9908 GCF_014222165.1 Nostoc sp. 2RC | reverse complement strand
CCCCTGCTCCCCTGCTCCCCTGCTCCCCTACTTCCTTTAAAAGGGTTGGGAATAAACTTTTGAATAGTTAGTTCTGGACGATTGAGATAACCCCGCGCTACACCTAAACCACCAATATAAACTTCACCAGATACACCAATTGGTACTGGTTGGAGATGAGAATCCAGTAAATAAATCTGGGTGTTGGCAATTGGACGACCAATTGGCACAGGATTTTTCAAATCATGGTTTTGACAATTGTATACACTGCTCCAAACTGTTGCTTCTGTGGGGCCATACTCATTAAATAAGGATGTATAGGGTAGTAACTGATGATGGCGTTCAAGCAACTCTGTAGAACAAGATTCCCCAGCAACAATAACTGTTTGCAAAGAGCCAAGCCCAGTTATATCTGTGTGTGCTAAAAGAGCGCTGTAGAGTGAGGGAACACTCAACCAGTGTGAAACTTGATGTTGAACAATCAGCTTGGCTAATTCCCAAATATCTCTCTGGGAACTTTCTCTTAACAGAACCAGCCTACCTCCTTGACACAATGTCCAAAATATGGGTGCTACTGAACTATCAAAAGCAAAGGAGGGAATTAATAAGAAACTGGTAACGGGTTCTGAGTAATAAGTAATCCGCGCAAAGGTCGAATGGACTAAGTTTTGCTGGGTAACGAGTACTCCCTTGGGTTGACCTGTGGAGCCTGATGTGTAAATAATGTAGGCGAGGTTTTCTAATGTGCTTGTACTGCTGGGGTTTTCTGGACTCTCCCGCGCTATGATCTGCCAGTCTGAGTCTAGGCAGACAATTTGGGCTGTGTGGGTAGGTAAATATGCTATTAGCCGTGCCTGAGTCAGCAGGACTGGCACTTGAGCATCTTCCAGTATAAAAGCGAGATTTTCTTGGGGATATGCTGGGTCTAAAGGTACGTAGGCTCCTCCTGCCTTCAGAATTCCTAAAATTCCCACTATCATCTCTAAAGAACGCTCTACACACAGAGCCACCGGCACATCGGACGTTACTCCTAAACGCTGCAAGTAATGAGCTAGGGCATTAGCTCGATGATTTAACTGTTGGTAGCTGAGTTGTTCACCTGCAAAGGCGATCGCGATCGCATCAGGATTTTGTGCTGCCATAGCCTCAAAGTGTTGATGGATACAGCAGTCTTGAGTATATTTAGTGGCGGTGTTATTCCATTCTCCGAGCAACATTTGCCGTTGGCGATCGCCCAAAAGACATTGCGACTCGTAACGTGCTAACGGCTGTAAAGACATTGCCGTTAGTGTTTCTCTAAAATGACTGCCAATAGTCTCTAACTGGGCATGACTTATCTGTGTCAAGTCACACTCTAAATCGAGTTGGATGCAATTTGAGGCATGATTGAGATTAAACTCAGACCGCAAGGTAAAATGAGTTTCACCAAAACCCCTCGCTCCTAAAACTTCCAAACCTTTGAGACTTTGCAGACTCTCATAAACATGAAAGTTAGTGTAATTAAAAACAGTTTCAACTAGGGGCTGGAGAGCCTGACGACCAACAAGTTGGTGTAAATCTGCGTAGGGATAACGCCTAAAGGGTAACAACTCTCGTTCAGCTGCAAAAACCTGCTGCACCAACTCTAGCCAAGTTCCACCCATCAGCTGCAAACGCAAGGGAACCGTGTTCAAATGGATTCCCAGAGTTTTTTCTCCGTCAACTTCTTCCAATCGACCATTAGACTCCAGCCCTGTGAGGATATCACTCTCACCACTTAACAAACTCATCACCCTGATATGTGCAGCTAACAAAACGTTTTTGAGGGGGACTTCTGCTAACCGAGCTAGTTTTTGCAATTTCTCAGAAAGTTCAGGAGAGATGGGGACATCTAAAAAGCCAATTTCCGGGGTATTTGTGCTGTGGTGAAGCCCTACCCAACGGGCTATTCTCGTGGTCACACAATCGGCTAATTTTTGCCTCCAAAAATCTTGAGAGTCTGGCGATGCCAATGTTGCACGCTCTAAGGCGACAAAATCTCGATAAGCTATAGCTGGGGCTGGTTCAATGGCTTCGCTTTTACCGTTGAGCAGAGCATAATAATGATGCAGCAATTCCGTCAGCAAACAAGCTTTGCTCCAGCCGTCAAGAATAGAAGTGTGACAGCTAAAGGTTAGATAAAAGGACTGCTCTGTAAGGCGGTGAATGAAAAAGCGAATAAATGGTGGGGAAGACCAATCAAAATTTCGTCGTTTTTCAGCTTTTATCCAGGTGGAAAGTGCTTGTTGTTGTTGCTCTGGTGATAAATCGCGCAAGTCTTCGACGTGAAAGGGAGCAGTAACTTGTTGATGAACTAACTGTAGGGGTTCACTAAAGTTAGTCAGATCGAAGGATGTCCGCAGAATAGCATGGCGATCGACAACGTGCTGTAGAGCTTTTTGAAACAATTCAATATCTAGACGAACTTGCAAATTGTAAAGAAAAATATCATGGTACATCGGCTCATCAGGCATGGACTGACTGTGGAAAATTACCCCAGCCTGAACCCTAGCCAAGGGATAGGCATCTTCTACATCTTTGGGTAACTTTTGCCGTTCTGCATCAGAAATCAGACTAAATGGCTCTGTTTTGCGAGTTACTAAAGCACTGGGTTCGACAAAGGTAATTTCTTGTGCCAGCGAGTCGATAGTCTGATGCTGGAAAATCTGCGCTAAGGAGAAGCTTAAACCTTTTGCAGTGGCTCTAGCTAGCACTTGAATGCTACGAATTGAATCTCCTCCCAACTCAAAAAAGTTGTCGTGAATGCCCACTTGTTCAATGTCTAGCACCTCTGCCCAAACCTCTGCCAATGCCTTTTCGATAGGAGTGCGAGGTGCTACAAAAGCTTTTTCCAATTCAGGTCTGACTTTACCGGGAATTGGTAAAGACTGCCGATCTACCTTACCATTCGGCGTTAAAGGCAGTGCATCCAGTATGACGAAAGCCGCCGGAACCATGTAATCGGGAAGCTTCTCTAAGAGAAAGCGACGCAATTCACTAGTAGTGGGTGCTGGTTGATGACGGGTGACGCAATAAGCAACTAATTGCTGATTCCTAGAATCAGCCTGAGAATTAGCTAATTCTCCCTTGAGTAAGCGACGCAAACCAGTAATTGTTGATGAATTTTCTACGTCAACTAGTGGTGTGAAATCCCGGTTCTGTTCCTTCTTCTCAATTTCCCTCATCAAAACAACAACTTGCTGCAATGCTGGATGTTGACTCAGTACCGCTTCAATCTCTCCTAGCTCAATCCTGAACCCCCGCAATTTAACTTGATGGTCAAGTCGTCCCAAATATTCAATGTTGCCATCGCTCAGGTAGCGTGCCAAATCCCCAGTTTTGTAAAGACGGTTAAATTTTAGATTTTGGATTTTAGATTTTGGATTATCGGAATTTTCATTCTTGTCCCCCAATCTAAAATCTAAAATCGGCAATCCAAAATCGCCAAAGGGGTTGGCAATGAATTTAATATCTGTTAATTCTGGTTGATGGAGATAACCCCGCGCTAAACCCACACCGCCAATGTGTAGTTCCCCCGGTACGCCAATAGGCACCGGTTGCAAGTGATTATCTAGCAAATAAATTTGTGTATTGGCAATGGGACGACCAATGGGAACAGTATATTTACTACTCTCACGTTCGCAAGCCCAGAACGTAACATCGATCGCAGCTTCCGTTGGCCCGTACAAATTATGTAAGTCTGCATTCAAACGCGCAAAAAATCGTTCTTGTAGTTTCAAAGGTAGGGCTTCACCACTACACATCACCTGCCTTAAGCAGTGACATGCCTCAAGCCCAGGTTCCTCAAGAAAAACTTGCAACATGGAAGGAACAAAATGCACCGTGGTGATCTGTTCCTGGGCAATTATCTGAACAAGGTAGGAGCTATCTTGGTGACCTCCTGGACGAGCTACCACGCTTACCGCTCCGGTAGTCAAAGGCCAAAAGAATTCCCAAATGGAAACATCAAAGCTAAAAGGTGTCTTTTGCAACACCTTATCTACTGTTGTCAGTCGATAAGTTTCCTGCATCCAAGATAGACGATTGCAAATTCCTCTATGGGTGTTCATTACCCCCTTTGGTTTACCAGTCGAGCCGGAGGTGTAAATCACATAAGCTAAATTATCAGCTGTCACCTGGCTCACTGGGTTGTCCCCACTTTCACTAGCCCAAATCTCCTGGTTTTTGTCCACTAAGACCACTTGCGCCCCATGTTCAGGCAAAGCTGCAAGGAATTTCTCTTGAGTCAGCAACACTGAAACCTGGGCATTTTCCACCATGAAAGCCAAACGTTCTTGAGGATAAGAGGGATCTAGAGGAACGTAAGCTCCTCCAGCTTTGAGAGTCGCCAAGATACTCACCACCATTAAGAGCGATCGCTCCAGGCAAATACCAACCAACACCTCTGCCTCTACTCCCAGAGTTTGCAGATAATGTGCTAATTGATTGGCTCGTCGATTCAATTCGGCATAAGTGAGTTGTTCTGTTTCAAATACTACCGCCACTGCATCCGGTGTCTGCTCTACCTGAGCCTCAAATTGTTGATGGAGACAAGGTTTGCTGGCGTAATCTACTTGAGTATCATTCCACTCGATTAATAATTGTTGCTGTTCTAATTCGGTAAGGAGTGGTAGAAGTGAGATATGCTGCTGTGAGTCGGCAACAATACCTTCTAGCAAGGTTTGAAAATGACCAGCCATCCGCGCAATAGTGGCAGCATCGAATAAGTCTGTGTTGTATTGCCAAGAAGCAGATAGGGTTTCATCCACCTCAGCCATGACGAGATTGAGGTCGAACTGAGCAATTCGCTGTTCCAGGGCTAGGGACTCTAGTTCTAGTTCCCCTAATTTTATCCTTGCTCCTGTTTCCCCTAATGCAAAGGCTGCCAAACCTTCTTCATTGAGCAGATGCGCTTTCTGCAAAACAAACATCACTTGAAATAATGGTGAACGACTGGCATCTCGCACTGGTTGTAGTTGCTCAACCAGTCGGGCAAAGGGGTAGTCTTGATGATCAAAAGCATCCAGCACACAAGAACGGACTTGAATGAGAAACTCGTCAAAGGTGGGATTTTTTGATAAAGGCGATTGCGCGGATGCCAAAGGCGTAGGCGTCCCCGCCCGCCGCAGGCATCGCAATACTACCGGATTGACAAAATACCCTACCAGTGATTCTGCATCAGTTCGACTTCTACCTGTTGTGGGGGAACCCACTAGGAAGTCTTCTTGACCTGTGTAGCGATAAAGCAGCACTTGAAAGGCTGTTAGCAAGGTCATGTAGAGAGTAACTCCACGTTTGCGGCTGAAGTCTTGTAGCTGTTGAGTTAATTCTGCACTCAGCTGGTAGCTAAAAGAAGCTCCTTGATAGGTTTGAATGGCTGGACGCGGACGGTCAGTTGGCAAATTTAATACAGGTAATTCTCCTGCCAACTGCTTTTGCCAGTAGCTCCACAGGCGATCGCCTTCTGGACTCGCCAGCATTCGAGACTGTTCTCGCACATAGTCGGTATACTGCCAGACCAAAGGAGGCAGAATCACAGGTGTATTATTTTTGTTGCTCTGGTACAGTACTCCTAACTCATCTATCAAGACGGTGAGGCTCCAGAAGTCGGCGACGATGTGGTGGACAACGAGTAAAAGAATGTGTTCCGTTTGTGAGCGAGTCAACAGACTCACCCGCATTAGGGGGCCTTGCTCAAGATTGAAGGGATGGTATGCTTCTTTAAAGAGGCGATCGCTCAAAAATTCCTCATCCCATGTTGCAGCATCTTCCTGTTGCCAGCAAACCTCTACATGCTTATGAACTCGCTGTATAGGATGTCCGTCAACATTTCTGAAAGTCGCGCCCAGAATTGCATGGCGTTCCACTAAAGTCTGAAATGCTCGATGCAATGCAGAAATATCAAGCTCGCCACGAATACGCAGAGCATTAGCAATGTTGTAAGCAGGACTCTCTGGTGCTAGCTGGTGTAAAAAGTACAAAGCCTGTTGACCGTAGGAAAGAGGGAACTCAGTGACAGTCTCATTAACTTCGGCTGGAGCGCTTTTGGGGACGGAAGAAACATTTGTATGATTTACGCAAAATCTCTCTGAAAACCTCTTTCCTTTGTGTCCTTCGTGTCCTTTGCGGTTCGATTCTTGATTACTCGTGGGTAAGTCAACATCTATTAACTGAGCAAGTACTACGGTTGCTAGTTGGTTAATACTGGAACCCCCCAGAAAGCTAGTCATCGGTAAGACTACACCCAAGTTAGTTTCAATAGCGTGCTGGAGTTCTATTGCCATTAACGAATCGAGTCCCACAGTATTTAAGGGTTGCTGTGGATTGACGAGTGAGGGAACTAGTTTGAGAACCTGAGCTACTTCCTGCTGAAGATAACAAGTTAACTGTAACTGACGCTCTTGCGGTTCTAATGTCTGACTTTTTACCTCATGTGGAAAAGCTAACGCGAAACCTAACCCCCCAGCCCCCTTCCCTTGTAGGGAAGGGGGAGAATTCAAAGCCTCTCTCCTTGTAGGAGAGAGGTTTGGAGAGAGGTTTTTCAGATCCCCTAAAACGCTGCTAGCCAAATTTTCCCAACTTCCTGCCAAAAAACTAGTGCGACAAGCATGGCGCTGAATTTTACCACTAGAAGTTTTGGGGATACTACCTGGTTTGAGGAGTAAAACTGCATAAACTTGCAGTTCATGTTCTTCTACTACTGCTTGACGGATAGCCCTAATGACTTCCTCAGTCGCCAAATTCCGTAGGAAACCGCGCTTAACTTCTTGAGTAATAACTAATCTCTCTTCACCACCAACATCAATGACAAAGGCTGCACCACCGCTAGGTTGCAGTGATGGGTGGCTTTGTTCTACCGACCATTCAATGTCTTGCGGGTAATGATTGCGACCCCGAATAACGATCAAATCCTTCAGGCGACCTGTGACAAATAGCTCTCCCTCCTGCAAAAAGCCCAAGTCTCCTGTCCGCAGAAAAGGCCCGTCTTGAGTATCCTTGAGGTAGGCTCGGAATGTGTAATCAGTTTGCTCTGGCTGATTCCAGTAGCCTTGGGTGACGCTTGGCCCTGCAACCCAAATTTCACCCACCTCACTAGGCTGGCAACGGGTTAGAGTCTCAGGATGAACTATGGCAATCTTTAAATCTTGTAAGGCATGACCACAACCGACTATGGTCTGTACGCCAGCTTCATTTTCACCAAAAGGATAAGGTTCAAAGCCTCGCTCCTTGTGGGTAATCGCTCCCTTGTTTCCCTGCCCCTCTGCCCCTCTGCTCCCCTGCTTCCTCTGCCCCTCTGCTTCCCCTGCTCCCCTGCTCCCCTGCTCAAGAGCTTTTTCACTGGCTGGAACTATTTTATTTTGCAGCAGTGCCGCCGACTGAACTGGCAATAACACAGGTGGAGCTAATTTGCTGCCACCAGTTATCATCAGCGTTGTTTCTGCCATCCCGTAACAAGGATAGAAACTCTCACGCCGGAAGCCACATTCAGCAAAGGTAGCGGTAAACTGCTCTAGAGTTTCTTTCCGAATCGGTTCAGCGCCGTTAAAAGCAATTTCCCAGCTACTTAAATCCAGGGTGGCTCGTTGTTCGGGCGTAATTTTGCGAACACACAGGTCATAGGCAAAGTTGGGGCCACCGCTAGTTGTTGCTTTATACTGCGAAATCGCCTGTAGCCACCGCAAGGGCTTTTGTAGAAATGCCACGGGAGACATGAGTATGCACGGTATACCCAAGTACAACGGCTGAAGCAGATTCCCGACTAAACCCATGTCATGAAACAGGGGCAGCCAACCCACGAAAAGGGTATTTTCTGT
Organism: Nostoc sp. 2RC; assembly: GCF_014222165.1. Lineage (NCBI taxonomy): Bacteria > Bacillati > Cyanobacteriota > Cyanophyceae > Nostocales > Nostocaceae > Nostoc > Nostoc sp. 2RC. The sequence continues at coordinate 2,097 of NZ_JACKZU010000313.1, read as the reverse complement.
GTGCTGCATCGCCTGTTTAATTACAAGTTCGTTATGCAGCAAATTTCCATGACTCACCATTACGCCTTTAGGTGTACCCGTAGAGCCGGAAGTATACTGCAAAAAGGCGAGGCGATCGCTATTTATAGATGGTTGCTGCCATGAATTTGCTAAGTCGCTAGTAATGTCATCAGTAGTCAGCAACCGCAGAGTTTGTAAATTCGGATATTGGGCGAATTGTCGTTCAATGTTGGCAAAGACAGTTGTGGTGGTCAGGGCAATTGCTGCTTGTGCATCTGCCACAACTGTCTGGAGTCGGGACAGGGATTGGTTCGGTCGGGGTGGATAAGCCGGAACTGCGATTACCCCAGCATAGAGACATCCGAAAAATGCAGCAATGAATTCTAAACCAGGTGGGTAGAGCAGTAGTCCACGCTCTCCACTTTTGACTCCACAACTTTGAAGTAGGGCAGCAATGCTTCGAGCTTGGCGATCTAGTTCTCCATAAGTCAAATATGATGCTTCTACTTCTCCATCAAGCAGAAAAGAATAAGCTTTTTGCTCAGGTTTCAGAACCGCTCTCCAATGGAGAAGTTCAACCAATGAGGTGAATTCCCTCGGTAGCTCGGAAAGATTTTTGCCCATTTATGTTACTCCATTTATACAACTATCTATGTGGAGCCAAAGTGCCTAGTTGTGTTAAGTGCGATCGGCTACGCTGGGCGGTTACGCCATTGCGTTTAAAGCCTTTATTTATTGAAAATTTCAATTAGCCTTTACGTATTTTTTTGAGATCCAAGTTTTATATTTTAAAGTATAAAATATAACATTATGATAAATTCAGACAAAGTATGAACTAACGCGATCGCTATACAAGTTTGACAGCTTTCTGAGATTTACAGTTTGTTTATATTTGATATTAATAAAATTAATTATCATTAATCTAATACTCTTGTCAAGCATTTAACTATATGCAACCAATATTTAAAATATCCAAAATGGCATTTTTATCATACCTGTAAAACACTCATAAATATGAATATATTTGCTTTAAGCTGTCCATCACAATATTTTCAGGACAGTCTACACAATTTTTTTATCTGGGAAATAAAAAAACATGAATAGGACGATTTGTCAAATTTTGCATAGCTTATATAAAGTAGATTTGTCAGTAGTAAACTGATAGTCTAATTGTGACAAAAATAATCTAGTGGAAATAAAAATTACCAAATGTTCAAATAAAATAAAAGCTAATTTTAGATAACTCTAGTAATCTGTCAAGTTTAAACTGATGGGTATTAATTCAGTTCGTAGCTTTATCGCTAAAGCGCAACTACGAACCATAATAGTAGGTTCGTTTGCGCCAAGCTGTACTACGTTTCATTTCACAAGTATATCAATACTTAAATACAACAATGTTTAATGAATTCATAACCTCTTTACACAAACAATTAGAGTAGCAGAAAAAGAAATTATTTTTATGTGCAGGCTATTCAATTCTAATAAAATATCAGTTAAAGCAAATTTTGACTTATTGATATTGCGGTTAAAGTGATTAATTTTTACCACTTTGATATATTCAAAGCGTTAATTTTGATACAAATAACTGTTTTGAGGATAATTCTGAAAAAAGTGGCTGAGGTTGGTATGGTATTTTGAAAGCATAGTTGTCTTTTGCGAACAAAAATAATTAATAAATATTCTCAATTATTTATTGTAGCACTTGAAAGTAAAAGCGTATTGCGATCGCATGTAATTAGGTGTGGCTTGATTTCATCAATATTGTGGTGTGGAGGAAAATTTTGAAACTAAGACAGATGATCTATCTAGGGATTGTTGGAGCTATTTGTGTGTTGGGGACTCAGCCCGTAAAAGCCCAGTCAGCAGAACCACCAATTACAAAGATTCCCCAACTGAGTGATATTCCACGTCCCCACACCAATGTTAAGGACTGGCTAGCGCAGCAGAATCAACAGACTGAAGTCACAGTAGTAACAGGAGTGCGCCTGAACCTAACTTCTAGCGGATTGGAGATCCTCTTAGAGGATGTTTGGAAAGTATTAAACAATTCAGTTAAGCCAGTCTTTTAAGCATTAACCGAATCATTGCTACTTGTAC